>NZ_JAYGHC010000067.1:0-26943 GCF_034932285.1 Cronbergia sp. UHCC 0137 | reverse complement strand
CCTTGCACTTAGCGTTCCGTAGGAATCATTATCTTACTACATAACTATATTTGATTAAATTGAACTTAAAAGACCGCTTATTATAGCATAAAAAACTTTTGCAAGAGGTCTAATGTAGGAGAGGGTTGAAAGCAAGCGTATGATAATTACAAAAATAATCATTTTCACGACAATTAATTAGTCGCTGCACAACAAAATCCCCAACATCTCTAAGAAATGGGGATCTGAGTTTTTAAGTGCGGATGAAAGGACTTGAACCTTCACTCCTTTCGGAACTAGAACCTAAATCTAGCGCGTCTGCCAATTTCGCCACATCCGCATTACTGCATTTTATTACTATAGCATAGTATTTATAAAAATGGGTAATTATTTTTAGTTAGTTGGGAAGGGGAGAAAGGAGGGTGTTTTGCTGCCTATCTCCCAATTAAGACTAAATAACAGCTATTCGGGGTAGACGATGCTTAAATCCGCAGAGGATTTCCCAGGAAATGGTGTTTAACTGATTTGCCCAATCATCGGCAGAAATGCTTTCTTTTGCCTGTTCTCCCAGGAGGGTGACTATTTCCCCTTCTTGAAGGTTGGGTAGGGAAGTTACATCTAACATCAGTTGATCCATTGTAATGGTGCCAATTTGCGGTACTCGCTGACCACGAATTAATACTTGTATTTTATTAGAAAGATGACGGGGTACTCCATCGGCATAACCAATTCCTACGACAGCGATACGCATTTCTTTCTTGGCAATAAAATCGTGTCCGTAGCTGACTCCTGTTCCTGCGGCGATCGCTTTCACTTGAGTAATTCGGGCTTTTAATTGTAAAACAGGTTGAAGATTAATTTTGTTTTGTAAATGAGGGGCTGGGTAAAGTCCATACATGGCTAAACCTACACGCACAATATCATAGTGTAAACTCGGATTAACTAGGGTAGCGGCTGAGTTTGCTAAGTGTAAACAAGGAGGATTGATGTCTCTGGCTTTGATTTGGTCTATTGCTTGCTCAAATCTTTGCTGCTGTTGTTCCATCACCGTCGGATCAGGACTATCGGCTGTGGCTAAATGAGAATAAATACTAGCGATCGCTAAACCAGGTAATCTCTGTACCAACTGCACAAACTCTCCTGCTTCTTGCCAATTAGTTCCTAACCTAGACATTCCTGTGTCTAATTTAATATGTACAGGCATTGAGGAACGATATTTAATTGCTTCTAAGGTGTTGGAAAAAACTAAAGCTTGCTTAGGGCTGCAAAGAGTCGGTTGAAGTTGCCAATGTGCGATCGCTTGAATTTGTTCTGGTGCGTGAGTTGCCCCTAAAATTAAAATCGGTGCCTTAATTCCCCCCTCTCGCAATTGGATTCCTTCGGGGACTGTCGCTACTCCCAACCACTTAGCCCCCGCTTCTAGGACAGTTTTAGCCACTGTCACCGATCCATGTCCATAGGCATCCGCTTTCACAACCGCCATTAATTGGGTATGTGGTGATAATAATTTTAACAATTGCTTGACATTATTATACAATGCCCCAAGGTCAATTTCTACCCAAGCACGTTGAGAAAACCAATTATAAGTATCGCAGTCTTGGTTATCAACAACACCCGTTCTTTGCTCACTACTTAACATTTCACCTACTCCTATCACACCACTGTCAAGCTTATAGACTATTTATTAACCAATCTAAAAGCCATATTAAATTAATCAGGAATCTTACCTCTCATCCGGCAATTGTTACAAGGGGAGAAAGGAAGAGATGGGAAAGTAGAGTAGTAAGTAGTCGGACAAAATTAAATTCATTCGTTGAAAGAGGGAACAGAGGTATGGCTAACGCCACGCTTCTCGGTAAGCGTCAGCTATGCCGTTAGGCTTTACGGCTCCGCTCACCGACCAGGAACAGGCTTGCCCTAAGCGCAGTCGAAGGGGAACAGAAAAATCAGTTGTGTAATTAATTCTGTCTCATTACTTACCAGTATGGAGTTTACAGGATTTATCAAGCAGCAACCGTGTTTCACCCCCTGCCTTCTGCTGTAAGTGAGTTAAGATTAAATTATCACTTTAGGTAATTGATTATGAGATGGGAAGAAGTTTGTGAACATAAACAGTTACAAGATTTACCCTTCAAGATTGAATTAAATAAATGGGGACAAATCATTATGAGTCCAGTCAAAATTAAACATTCTTTTTACCAAGGAAGAATCCAACGGCTATTAGAATCTTTATTAAACACTGGAGAAGTAATGCCCGAATGTGCAATTAACACATCAGACGGAGTTAAAGTGGCTGATGTAGTCTGGTGTTCAGAGGAACGTTTTGATAAAATTCAAGATGAAATATCAGCTTCCATTGCACCAGAAATTTGTATAGAGGTTAAATCCACTGGTAACACTTTGGATGAAATGGAATTTAAAAAAAAATTATATTTAGAAGCCCAAGCTATTGAAGTATGGTTATGCAATGAACAAGGCCAGATTAAATTTTATAACGAACAAGGTCAATTAGCCCAATCTTTATTAATTCCTAAGTTTCCTAACGAAATTCAACGGTAATAACGGTAATTAAGGTTCTGACGCTGTTTGATCTAGCTTGTAGGAAGTGAAATTACCTATTCCCTATTACCTGTTCCCTGTTCCCTCTTCCCTCTTCCCTCTTCCCTGTTCCCTAAAAGTATAAATTAAACTCATATCCCAAGCAGAGTATATTTGTGTTAATATATGTAAAACTAATACCTTGAGCGCAGATTCATGGGGAAGGTTTTAGTCCTAAACGCCTCTTACGAACCGCTCAACATAACTAGCTGGCGCCGTGCTGCGGTTTTGTTGATTAAAGGCAAAGCAGAACGCATAGAACATAACGGAAAATTCCTTTATTCGGATTTTCCTCTCCCAACGGTAATTCGGTTGCGTCATTATGTGCGTGTTCCTTACAAAGAAATGCCACTGACACGTCGCAACATCTTGCACCGTGATAGTCATACCTGTCAATATTGCGGTTACACGGGAGATGAATTAACTCTAGATCATGTGATACCGCGATCGCGTGGAGGGGGAGACACCTGGGAAAACATTGTCACTGCTTGTGTTCGGTGCAATGTCAAAAAAGGCAGTCGTACACCGCAAGAAGCACAGATGCCTTTGCGTTATCCACCACGCCAACCTTACAGCAGCTTGTATTTTGAGGTCAGCAAACATCTTAAGAGTGGAGTACATAAAGAATGGAAAAAGTATGTTATAGGGCTTTGACGTTACTCAAGATCAACTAAAGACAAACTCAAGAGCGATCGCCTGCGGGTGTTGTTATTGACCCATTGTCAAAATCAATACCTAAAAAGCGCAGGTAAGTTTTACGCTGCCAAAAAGATTTATAATGAGGGAAGTTGAGTTTTGGGTTAGTGCGTGCTAGATGGTAGATCGGTGTAATCGGCCTTGGCTAAGTTACAGGAAGATTTCCCATCCTAGCTCAACATGGGAATAAAAAGCTCTTTAATCTGGTAAGTTGTCAAATTTACCAAAAATTTGCGTCAAAAAAGCACATTTTCATTGAAAATAGTTATAAATTGTTTTTTAGTCAGAACTATATATTCAGTGAAAAACATCATTTTTTGTGAGCAAGAGCCTCCAATGATATCCCCAAAAAGTTCGTGTTTATGTTGGAGGAATCTGTCAAATCCATTTTGACGAATGAATGAGCAAAAAATCCTTTCCGTCTTCACAAACGACTAGGACTTTGACACCAAAATTATTGCTGGAGAAAGGGTGTGGGGTGTAGTGAGGATGATAATTTTTTGTCTCTATGATCTAAAACCAGCCCTTGATGTGTCAGTCCTAAATATTAGCTTCACGCTTAACAAAGTTCACTATGTACCTGAATTCTCCCGTTACTCAATTTGAGGGTTTGTCATTGACCAAGGAGACGAACCCAGAAGAATCTGAAATAGAAGCAATTGAACTTCCACTGCTGACCCGATCTACTCAATCATCATCAAATGGTGATGGAGGTATGTATGTACCTCAACGTGGTAATTCCCTTATCACGCAAAAGTCAGAAGAGTTACAAAAAGCCTTGTTGGGTCATCGTCACGAGCGCCAGTTGGTAATTCTCCAGGATTTTCCTGACCCTGATGCCCTTTCTTGTGCGTGGGCTTACCAGTTAATAGCTCAACAATATGATATCAAATGCGAAATCATCTATGCTGGGACTTTAAGCCACCAAGAGAATATTGCTTTAGTCAAGCTAACTAATTTACCGGCTCAACGCTGGACAATGCAAACGCTGAAAACTAAAGATTTGTCATCTTATCATGGGTTTGTGTTAATTGATAACCAGGGGACAACATCCCAGTTATTACCAGCAGTACAGCAAGCGGGGATTCCGTTAATGGTGGTGATTGATCATCACAGTTTACAGACGGAAATCAAATCAGAGTTTGTTGATGTTCGTCCTTATGTGCGAGCAACAGCAACAATTTTTACCCAATATTTACAAGCTGGTTTACTGTCCTTAGATAGTAGCATTAGTCAGCACGTTAAATGTGCAACTGCTTTAATGCACGGCTTGCGTTCCGATACCAATCGACTAATGCAAGCCCAGGAAGAAGATTTTATGGCTGCTGGTTATCTGAGCCGATTTTATGATGCTCAGTTGCTGAATGCTATTTTACAGGCAAATCGTTCTAAACGGGTGATGGATGTAATTGAGCGATCGCTCAAAAACCGGATCGTGCAGAATAACTTTTCCATTGCTGGGGTTGGTTATTTACGCTACGACGACAGAGACGCAATTCCCCAAGCGGCTGATTTTTTGGTGACAGAAGAAAATGTTCATACCGCAGTAGTTTATGGTATTGTTCACGACGAAGATGACGAATTAGAAGTGGTAATTGGTTCGTTGAGAACGACAAAATTGACTTTAGATCCTGACGAATTTATTAAAGAAGCCTTTGGACAAGATAGCACTGGGCGATTTTTTGGTGGTGGACGCACAGGTGCCGGTGGCTTTGAAATTCCCATGGGTTTCTTGTCTGGTAGTAATGAAAATTCCAGTTATGCAAAGCTGAAATGGGAAGTTTTTGACGCACAAATTAAGCAAAAGTTACTCCGGTTAGTCAACCCTAAAGATAACCCAATTCAGTCTTAGAGGATGTTTTAAAAGTTTTGGGTGAATATAATAGAGCCTCCGGCACACTAACGCGAACACTACTACACAAGCCAAGTCCACCTGCGTGGACTAACGAAAGATTAAGGGTTTGAAACCCACGGAGGTGGGTTTTGTCTGTGTAGCCGCGACTTCTAGTCGCCAGGGCGAGTATGAATTTAGACTTTTCAAACACCCTCTTAATTTTTAGCCAAGAAATAAACTGAATTTATAGGGAATAATGAGATAATTCTTGAATTGCCTCTTCCTTCAAACCTTGTCGAACTGTTAAAGGGGCAATTACTTCACCTTTAGGTCGCCAATCACGCAAACGCATCAACACATTTATATCACCCGTGCGAATCCATCCTTGGTAATATCGATCATTTTTATTTCGCTGTTGAATAATTTCTAATATCTGTTGTTGTTCTGCTGGACTTTTAACAGAATTAGTAATGACCTTGGCCAATTGTTGATAAGCAACTGGTTTAAATGTCGGATGTCTGACTGTATTATCTACATACCAATGGGCAAAATCCGCAGAAAAGCGCAAAATTAGCAATTCACGGGGTAAATAAAAATTAAAACCCCAAGCTATATCTAATTGTTGCTTTACATATTCTGGTTGGGGTAATTGACCAGTGTACCAAAGTTTTTTTAGGGGTTTGGGAACTAGAGGATCGCCCCATGCTAGAATTTTTAATTGAGAATCGACGATGCGATCGAGACGATAATTGTGCCAACCAAAGTTACCATCTGGATCAATCCCATAGGCGCTGAGATATTTAGCTCGTCTTAAATAATGCAAACATACGGGATAGACTGTTACCTGGACTTTGCGTTGTTCTAAGGGTATCCAGGTTTCAAATTGTACCACTCCACCGGGTGGTCGCTGCCAAAGTTGTTCTATTTGTTCTTGATAAGTATCTACTCGGTCTTGTACATCGTCTGGGAGGATATAGTCTAAATGGAGAAATATTCTTTGTTGGGGTTCTGCGGTTCTTTTTTGGGAACTAGAGTTAAGGGTCATTTGTTCCCAAAGGTTTCGCGTTACCAATTCTAAATTTGGTTGGACAAAAGAGATGGATTCTAATACCCGTAGTAGTTCCCAAGTTTGGGATTCTGACAATTGAGAAAAGCCGGGGGAAAAGTTGTGATTAGCTGGTGGTTGAGGTAATTCTTGGCTAGGACGTAAGGTGTAATGACCAGGAGAAGTTCTGAGTAACCATCCTTGTTTGACTAAATATTTGAGGTCATCTCTGAGAGAACGATGAACTGTCGCAAAAGGTGATTCTTGTAATTGGGTTTGGAGTTGTTTGGGTGTGATTCCTAATGGGAGTATTTCTTGTTCCCATTCTGCTAGAGATAGAATTGAGTTGGATTTTTGGAGAATTTGCCAACAAGTTTGATGGCAGATACAGGTTAGATCAGCACATTGCAGGGGTATTTCCTGGGCGGTTAATTGTTCACTTTGGGGGTGTTCTTGGGCAAATAAGCGATCGCGCAACTGAGAATAGGTGAAAATATGTGTGAGATCATGGGCTAAAGTCTGACTACCATAGAGTTTATCTAACAATACCCACAATCTGAGCGATCGCTGAAATCGGTTGGTCAGTTGTCCAGCAGCTAACCAATGCAATGTTTGGGGAGTAGGAGAATAGGGAAATAAATTCAAAATTCTAACGGGTTAGTGATGATTTATGGCAGGAGTCTAGAGTTTGCTATATATTTACACTTTACAGTTTTTTCTATTTTTGTGGAATATCCGTTTTCCAGGTGTATGTAAAAATAGCCTGGTCTAAATTTACCCAGGATTAGGGAGAAACCACAGATGGATGCCTCGGCACTACGCTTATATTTAAGTCAACCACAATTTGACCAAGATTTAAAATATCAAGTATTGTTAATTGAATTGGCGGCCAGCGATCGCTTAATTGAACCGCAGGATCTAATAAATTTACAACTCCCTGATGGAATTGATACTCAAGGTGGTATAATCATCTCCGGTCGCGCTCCCATTTGGTTATATGCCTATCTCACCCAAGAGTTACATCCGACGGCTTGGGTAGCTTGTTACGACCCGCGTTTGATAGGTGCAGTGGTGGTGGCGACTCAATCTCGGTTAGTCCACATTGGTCAAGTTATTTCCATTAATCCAGCTAACGGTAACAGTTCTCAGGAAAATTTATCACCTCATCTTACTTCCTTTCCTCCTCCTGCTAACCAAGAATGGTCTTCTTATTTCGTTAATATCCACAAGTTTCTTTCAACGAATACTTTCACTGCTTCTCCTGTGCTAGAAGATGAAAATCTCTGTTCTGCATTGATGGTGGTAGGTCCTGCAGATAGTGGTAAAAGTGTGCTTTCCCATGCTTTATTTAAGGCTTTACTGTGGGAAAATCCTAATGTGTACTTGCAACGCGCCCATTGGGATGGAGAGGGTAATTATCTCTTAGAAATGGGTGAAAAGGCGACAGAGGAGGAAATTGAAAGCTTTAAAATGCGCGATCGCGGTGCTTTGACAGAGCGGTTTTTTCCCTATCAAGCTCAAGCCATACTCAATCTGCGGCGACAAAAATCTCTGGTAATTGTCGATGTTGGGGGAATGATACAGCCAGAGAAATTACCAATTTTAGAAGTTTGTACCCACTACTTGATTGTCAGTTCTAAACCGGAAGTGGTGGATGTATGGCATGATTTTTGTGGTAATCAAGGCAAATTAACCCCCGTAGCGGTAATTAATAGTGTTCTTAGTGTTACAGAAAAGCTTCATCGGTCTGATCCGTATTTAGAAATGACTTATGGCTCGTTAACACGTGGTCAAGTGCGGACTATTCCTGAAGTATTATTGCAGCAGGTGAAGTTGCTATGCAGGTAGTGATATGGTTACGACCATTGGTGTCAACTTAAGATTAAATCGGCGGTTAAAAACCGCATCTACACAGGCAAAACCCACCTCCGTGGGTTTCAGATCCTCGATTTTTTCTGAGTCCGCGCAGGCGGACTTTGTTTGTGTAGCCGCGACTTCCAGTCGCCGGGGCTTAAGTTGACACGTATGGGTTACGACATACCAAGAGTTTTAGTCCTAAAAATCACTACTTATACACCACTATCAATTAGACAACTGGTTTTTCTGTTCCCCTTCGACTGCGCTCAGGGCAAGCCTGTTCCTGGTCGGTGAGCGTAGCCGTAAAGCCTAACGGCATAGCTGACGCTTACCGCGAAGCGTGGCGTTAGCCATACCGCTGTTCCCTCTTTCAACTACTCAGGAATTGACAGGTTTTAAAGTTTAAGCGTATTCCATTATCATACAAAGTAAGAGAATTTGGTTAGGTCGTTCACTCTCAATTGAAAATCTAAAATGAGTAATCCTCTTGTTTTGTGTTTTGGCGAAATTTTATTTGATTGTTTAGCTGATCAGTTGGGACTAAAGCTCGAAGATGTCAAATCTTGGACTCCCTATCCAGGTGGAGCGCCAGCTAATGTGGCCTGTGCTTTAGTTAAATTGGGAACACCCGCAGGATTTGTTGGCGCTGTAGGTGAAGATGAAGCTGGAAATGAATTGGTAAATCTGTTAGAAGAGGTAGGTGTTGATACAACTGGGGTACAACGTCATCCCACTGCACCGACCCGACAAGTTTATGTAGTTAGGGATTTAAAGGGCGATCGCACTTTCGCCGGATTTGGTGAATATGATACAGCAGAATTTGCTGATACCCGCTTGCAAGCCAAGCAATTAAGTGAATCTTTGTTTGTCAATGCAGAATTTTTAGTTTTGGGTACTCTAGAATTAGCCTATCCTGAAACTGAAGAGGCATTATACCATGCTTTAGATTTAGCAGAACAATATGACTTAAAAATTATCTTAGATGTTAATTGGCGGCCTGTATTTTGGCAAGATCAAACCATTGCGCGGACAAAAATCCAGGGGTTATTGAAGCGATTCGATTTTCTCAAACTGACCAAGGAAGAGGCGGAATGGTTATTTGATACCTCTGATCCAGGAGCAATTACTTATCGCCTCAGTTCCGTTGAAGGGGTGTTGGTGACAGATGGGGAAAATGGTTGTTCCTATTGTTTAGGTGAAAATGAGGGGAAATTACCTGCTTTTTCCACTGATGTGGTTGATACAACTGGTGCAGGAGATAGCTTTTTGGCTGGGTTTATCCATCAATTAATTAAGTATGGGATTCACAGTTTGAGTGATGCAGAAACAGTAAAACGGATTGTTACTTATGCCAGTGCGGTGGGTGGGTTAACTACTATTAAACCAGGTGCGATCGCTGCTCAACCCACGGCCGCTGAAGTTGATACTTTCCTAGCTTCTCATCAGCTTTAAAGTTATACTAAGCATGATTGAGAAATCGACTTTTGCAAAACCATGAGAAACCCAGATTTGTAGAGGTTCGGTTGAGCAGTGCTAAGATACGGGCGTATGGCCATACGCCCCTTCTGAACCCTAACTTAGTCCTTTGAACAGAGTAAAATTACTGAAATATAAACTAATAAATTAAAATTACAGGCGGAAATTACTATTATCTAAATAGGCAATAAAAGGCTATATTAAAATTCTGAGAGTACCAATTCTGTGAACCACAGTGAACAGGAACATTTTGATGTCTCAAGACCAGTTGAGTAATAACTCACAAAAAAAAGTACCTTTGTCTATATACTCAGATGAACAGCCTCTAGAAAGCAAAGATACTATTCCATATCTATTAAGTTCAGATTTAGAGTCAGAAATACAACCTTTGACAGAAGATGACGACCAGCTACTAGCAGCATCACAACTCATGCAGCAAGGTATTGAACAGCATAAAGCTGGCGAACTTAATGCTGCAATGAAGTCATTAAAACAGGCTTTAGCATTGTTTAAATTAGCGGAGGATAAGCAAAAACAATCTCAAGTGTTGGCTTGGTTGGCATTGGTAGCCTATAATACAGTAGATTACCACGGCGCGATCGCCTATGCCCAAGATTGCATAGTCTTGACAGAAGACAAGCCCAATACAATGATTAGGATGCAAGCCTTTTCTCATTTGGGTAATTCCTACCGTCACTTAAACCAATACAATCAAGCAATTGAGTCCTTAGAAAAGAGTTTGCAAATTACACAGTATTTGCGAGATAAGCGTTCTCAAGTAGCAGCCCTAAATAACTTAGGATTAGTTCATAAAGCATTAGGTAATTTTGCTCAAGCCATTGAGTATCAAGAGCAAAGTTTAAAAATAGTCCAGGAACTCAAAGACCATTGGGGAGAAGAACAGGTACTTAAAAATTTAGGTAATGCTTGTTACGCTTTAGACGATTACCCAAAAGCAATCTACTACTATGAGCAATGTGTCAAATTAGCAATTTCTATTAACAATAATCGTAGTGCTATTCAAGTCCTGAAAAACCTTGGTAACGCTTGTTATGCTTTAGGAAATTATGATCAAGCGATTAAATATTATCAAGACCGCTTGCAATTAGCCAGAGAAACTAAAGATATCCGCAGCGAAGAACAATCACTGAGTAGTTTAGGAATTACCTACGAAGCTCTAAGTAATTATACGCGAGCGATCGCCTGTTATGAAGAACAATTATTATTAGCTAGATCCATCAAAGACCATCGACGGGAAGAACAAGCCTATGCCAGTTTAAGAGTAGCGTGCTACGCCTTGGGTGATTATGCCAAAGCAATGCAATATCAACAAGAAACATAGTTAGGGCTAGGAGTCAGGAGTCAGGAGTCAGGAGTCAGGAGGATAGTTAAAAACTGACCCAATTAACTGATACAATACAATTACTATCAAAAATTTTTAGTATACTTATTCAGTTAAAATCTCAATTTTCATGAACAGCGACAACCAACTCAGCCTCTTTGACAACTCCGAATTTAACCAACGAGCGCTGATTCCCACAGATGCCAAAATTCCTATTCCCTCCGGTACATATTCCCAAATAGCCGACTTAGCACAGCACTGTAACACCTGTGTTCGTTGTCCATTAGGAGAAAATCGTACTCATGCCGTAGTAGGACGCGGTAATCTCCAAGCAAAAATCATGATCATTGGAGAAGCACCAGGAAAAACTGAAGACGAAACCGGCTTACCATTTGTTGGTCGTTCAGGGCAACTATTAGAAAAAATTTTAGCATCTGTAGAATTAACCACCGAGAATGATGTATATATTGCTAATATTAATAAATGCCTGGAAGGTGATACCAAAGTCCTGACAAAACAAGGCTATAAACAACTTAACTGGATAGTAGAAAGCCAGTCATCTGAAGAAGTTTTAAGTGTTGAAAACAATGGGAATTTAGTTTGGAAAAAAATCACCGGATGGTATAAATCAAAATTAGCCGGAAGACAACTTTACCAAGTTTCTTTTAAAAATAACCAAATCAATCGTGACAGTGAAACTGGATATATTGCCACAGCAGATCATCAAGTTCTTACTCATAGAGGCTGGGTAACTATTGAAGAATTACAAGATCATGATTTAGTGGCAACTGGTACACCTTCCCCAGGAAAAAGAAGCCTACAAGTATTACTAGGTTCTTTGCTAGGGAATGCCGAGATTAACAATATTGGGCATTTTATCCAAGATCACAGCATTGAACAACAAACTTATTTAAAACTAAAAGCCAGAGTTTTAGCAGGTTTTCGCCCAGAAATCAAAGAATACTTGACAAAGTTTCAAAATGGCAATACATACCCATATTTGACCATTGGACTAGCAAAAACTGATTATTTTTGTGACTTACAAAATAAATGGTATTCAAATGGTAAAAAAGACTTTCCTCTAGCAGCTTTAGAAAATTTAGACAATTTTGGGTTAGCTATTTGGTACATGGATAATGGTGATTGGCAACAAACAACTCAAGAAGTACAAATTACATTAGGACACATCACAAAAGAAAAAGCTGAACAGGTTGTTAAATACTTTGAAAATAAAGGTTATATCACAGATACAGCTTTTAACACAACTTGGAAATTACATTTTAGAAATAGCCAAGCTATTAAATTTTTAGAAAGTATTGCCCAATTCGTACCTGCCTCCATGCGTTACAAACTGCCAGAGGAGTTACATTGTATTCCCTTCAATTTAGAAGCCTATCAAGAAGAATCTGTTCTAACCCATTGGCAACCCGTTACCAAAAAACTATTACCACCAAAACCAGATTCCCATATAGTCTACTGTATTGACGTTAAAGACACAGCCAATTTTATTACACCTGCCGGGGTTGTACATAATTGCCGACCACCAGAAAACCGAGTTCCCACCCCTGACGAAATAGCAGCTTGTAAACCCTATTTATTAGAACAAATTCGGCTAATTGACCCAAAAATCATTTTATTAACAGGTGCAACGGCCGTTAAAGGTATCACTGGTAACAAACAGGGCATTACCAAAATTCGTGGTCAATGGATAGAATGGGAAGGTCGATTATGTATGCCAATTTTCCACCCCTCCTATTTGTTGCGTAATCCTTCTAAAGAGAAAGGCGCGCCTAAATGGTTAATGTGGCAAGACATTCAAGCAGTACGGGCAAAGTATGACGAAATCAGATGTTGACAGCGGTTGCTAAAATGACAAATAAACCCGACCCAAATAATATTAACCCTTATGATATTCTTGGTGTTTCCCAATCAGCATCGAAACCAGAAATTATCAAAGCCGTAAATTTAGCAATGCAGCGCGGGGAATTTCCTGTAGATGTGATTGCTAAAGCCCAAAAAAGTTTAATGAAGACAGAAGAAAGGATTATTGCTGATTATTTGCGTCCAATCTTACCAACTATTAAACGTTTTAAATATACTGATTTATCGACATTGGCACAAGCAAGACCAACTTTAGAATTATTACCAGAATTTGATGGTTTAGACCAAGCCATAATTCAAGCAAAGCAACAAGAACACCTAGAAAGAGAACCTTTACCCATCCCGATATCGGAATTATACAGCGAAGGGATGGCAGCTTGTAAAGAGGGACGTTACCCAAAAGGGATCAAATATTTAGAGGAATATTGCCAAAATACTCAAGTTCGTAATAATGGAGATTACATTCAAGCCCAAATGTGGCTAGCTACAGCTTATCATAAAACAGGACAATTGCAAAGAGCGATCGCTCTGTGTGAAGTATTGAGTAATCATACCCATCCCCAAATCAACACTTGGGCTAATAGAATATTAGCTGTATTATATAAAGAAAATTCCCGTGGCTGAACCAACTCCAACCTATAGTATTAACTTAGAGTTACGTGATTCAATTGAGCAAAAACTTGGTATTCTCCTCAAAGAAAATGTTAGTTTACAACAGTCTATCAGGGAACAAAAAAACCAAGCCATAGCACAAAATGAAGATTTATTTTTAGAACTTTTAGAAGTAGCTGATGCCCTAGAAGCCTTATTAAATTACTTAGAAAATAATTCTGATCCAAGTCCAGAATTTATAGCCAGTTTACCCAAATCTATCAGCATCGTTAATCGTAAATTTCTCAGTTTGCTGAAAAAACGCCAAGTTTTACCGATAGAGTTAGAAAGCAAGGAACCAGATTTTAATTTATGTCGTGTAGTTGATCAAGAAGAAAGGAGTGATGTTGGTGATCAAACAATTACTAAAGTCGTCAGAAAGGGATTTTATTGGGGTGAAAAGATTTTGCGTCCTGTCGAGGTAATTACGGCGATTTTGCCTAAAAATAGAGACGATATCAATCTATAAATCTTCTCTAAAATGGGTGTTTTAAATTAAAAATATATAGTATAGTTAGCGCGATGGCTACGCCCGCCGCCTCAGGCATCGCTGTTTCTATAGAACCCGCATCTAACCATAAAAGTTCTAGGTCATCTAGTGAAGGAAAAAGGCTATTTTCCCATATTTCTCAGTTTTTCGTAGCGATTGAAGATTTCGTTAGTGATCTTGATAGCTGTTTGATTATGACTCGCTAAAGATAAGGCATATAGCACTGAATTAGTCGAATTACGCATGAGTACAGGTTTGCTAACGTGCCGAAAAAGCGATTGTAGCTGCTGTGTGTACAAACTTGCCAGCCATTCAGCCTGAATTGTGTCACGACTTGATGTAGGTTCAGTTGGATTTCCAAATAGTTCTTGCTGAATCCCCCGTGGTTCCTGGTAGATCTCAGTAATCCAGTTTGTACTACCCATAACCTTGCTCAATTGCTCTATTGCTTCTGGTTCTGGGTTCTGATCTCTAGGGAGACGACGAGTAACACCCATGACTGAGAAGTTAACGAAAATATCGCACGTTCTAGTGTTTGCCAGTTCTTTTACCGTCTCCCAATCTACTTGCAAACCATAAGGATCCAAGAAAACAAATGCTCGTTTCTTCGATGAGTAGGGAAGTTGTGGAACTATCTCATTACACAAAACCTTATTACAATTACCTTGATGTACATCAATCACACGATTTGGAAATTCTGCACGGAGTCTTTGCACGCGCTCTACTCGTCTAGGAGAAACGTCAACAAACCAGTATCCATCAAATTGAGGTTCTGTTTGTAGGGCGCGTACAGGAGAACCATCAATATACCGTTGCTCATCTTCTTTTGCTCTAGGTCTAACGGAACCTGCAAAAGCATCAATATAGTAGTATGCCCTGAGCCAACTTTTCTTCTGTTCATTCATAATAACAGAATAAGCTTTGAGATACTTCGCTAGTAAATCTAACTTTTCCTCCGACCACCGCCCAATAATATCCTCACCTTCGCTACCAAGCCGACTCATGTTTATACTCTCTTTATTTGGCAGAAATTAAATACCTCTGTTCTAACCCATCAGGCTTTTGAGGCCTAGAAATCTTTTGTTTTTGCCAATTATTGATATGCTCATACCAAGTGGATGGCATTTCATCCCAGATGCGATCGTCAATCATTCTGCCACCTGCTTTTGAGTGATGTCCACCCCACTGTTTAAAGAAGAAGGCAACCTCAACTTCTCGTGTTTGATGCAAAATATCTCTAACCCATTCTGGATTCATAGGACGATGGTGAAATCCAGATTCACCGCCCACAATTACCCAATCAATCCCCTCTAAATTTAGGCTTAGTGAGCCTAAAAGAGGTTCACAAGAAAGAAAGCGGACTTTTGCTGGTACTTGTCTTAAAGCATCAATTCGGTGGGCATATTGCTGATTCTCCACAGATACACCAACCCAGATATTTTCAGACCACTCGAGCTTAGAAGCTAATTCTGCCAAGTTCTGATCGCGTTTAGTCAGAATTTGGTATATGTGCCAGGGAGTCTCTCGCATCACCGCGAAAATTTCCTGCAAATATGCAAAAGGCACATCTTTATGAAAAAGATCACTCATGGAGTTTACAAAAATCCGGCTAGGCGATCGCCACTTCTTTGGTTGCTCTAATCTTTCCGGGTGGAGTGTTAGCTTAAAACCTTGAGGGAAGTTTTTGGGGAATCTTTCTGTTATTGCTTCAGCATAGCAATAACGGCAACCTGGACTCACCTTGTTACAGCCAGTGGTTGGGTTCCATGTCTTGTCAGTCCATTCAATACCAGTGTTACTACTTGACATTTCGCTAGTATATACCTTTAAAGGCTGGTTATAAGTATTATTTTAGTACAAAAGATCTGTAAACTTCTCTGTTTGGTACAATTTGTGTAAAGTGGCGCAGCATAACGTTAATACAGACATAGTATTTTTTATGTAGGTCAGCATCTCTATATATTGGCTTCAGTTACATCAACTGTTCCCAAAAAATAGAGACGACCATACATCGTCTCTAAAATTAGTATTTCAGATTCAAGACAAATTAAGCTGCCACCTTTTCTTCCATGGGTTTAAAAGTCTTTTTCTTAGCCCCACAAATGGGACAATACCAATCTTCAGGAATGTCTTCAAAAGCTGTACCAGGTGCAATTCCCGAATCAGGATCACCAAGGACAGGATCGTAAATCATGCTACATTGTCTACAAATCCATTTACGAGTTTGAGGATCTTCACCAGCAACCCTGGTTACTGCTTGTCCTCCATTGATCATCTCTAAAGCCTCAGTATAGCGATCGGCATGATAGTTTTCAATGAATTTTAGCAAGCCAAAACGGTGTGCTGCATCACGGAATGTATTAGCGTGTACACTGGATTCTTGAGCTTGGTGGAGAAATTCTTGTGCCGCAGGATGATCGCGATCGCTCTCGGCAGCCGCAGCAAACTCTGGATACATGGTAGTGTATTCATAAGTTTCACCTTCAATGGCCAATGACAAACAACGAGAGACAATTACCCGCTTTTGTTCATCAGTTAAAGCTGCTGGATTTTCAACAACTAACTCTGGATGTAATAATTTAAAATGTGCAAATGCGTGTTCAGTTTCTTGGTCTGCGGTTTCTTTAAAAAGTTTCCCTAAGTCGGTAAAACCAAGTTTACGGGCTACTTCAGCAAAGAAGAGGTATTTGCGATTTGCCATTGATTCACCACCAAAGGCCGCTTCTAAATTGTGGAGTGTAGTAAAGTTTGACAAATCCATATTTTGTGCCTACCTACAGAAATAAAACTGAAAAGTTGGGTGGTTGACCAATTTCTCTAAAATTTATCTAAATCGCCATCACACCTCACCCCTATCTTGCTGCCAATCTGCACCTCCGTCAAGAGAGCTATTTCCTATTGACATTGGGAACATCTGACCATGGATGGTGTCAACTTGATTAAGTATATGTTCGCTCAAATGCTTTCAATATCTCTACCTGTAGATAGTAGTAACTTGATCAATTGTATGTTAACTCAAATACTTTGAAGATACTGAAAAATCTAGGATCGAAAAACCAAATTAAAGATCAGGTAATGTTGTTGAAGTGTAAAACTATAGCAGGAGTCAGGAGTCAGGAGTCAGGAGTAAAACCCGGTTGTGAGACTCGTTTCATCAATGGCTTACGTCAAGCTGCGCTAACAATTGATGTCCTAACCACCTTGGCGGTTGCTATACTAACTCATCTACTGGATGAGTATGTGGTAATACTAATGTCGATTAAGTAATAAACTTCAGATGGATGTCATGAATTTACCAAAATATCTTGAGTTTGTAGGAAAATTGGCTGCTAGACTTTCTCCTACACTGTTAATTTTATTTACCTTACCATCCCAGGTATTGGCACAGTCCTTACCGATGGAAATCAGCATCAAATTTCCTAAAGCCGACAATCGAGGCACACCTGAAAGGACGGGTGCCGGAGGAGGAAGATTAATCAACCCTGCATGGCCACCTCCAAAAGCTACAAGGGGATCTTCTTGTTTTCAACTAGAAACCGGTCAACTACCGCTAACAGCTTTAATGCCAACACAAGATAATCTGGGGCAAACAATTTCTCCGACTCCAACATTGTATTGGTATGTTCCTCAAACTGCTGCCAAATCTGGAGGGGAATTGGTAATTATGAATGATGAGGGTAGGATAACTTATAAAACAAGGTTGAAGGTAGCTGACCGTTCGGGAATAGTTCAACATACCATCCCAGCCACTGCCGCTTTAGAAATAGGTAAGAGTTATCAATGGTACTTTACCATTATTTGTGATTCTGAAGATAGTAGTAAAAATGTATTTGTATCTGGTACGATTAAACGCACTACATTAGGTTCTCTGTTGGATAACTATTTACAGCAAGCAACACCTTTACAACAGGCAGAAATCTATGCAAAGAATCAGATTTGGATTGATACGCTAAATAGTGTTGCTAAAGTATATACTCAAAAACCATCGGAATGGGAAGAACTTTTAACATCTGTTGGTTTAAGTGCGATCGCTAAAGAACCTCTGCTAGATTGTTGCATAGCAGAACCTCTACCTTAATCAACTTGATTAAATCAATATCCTGTTTAAAATTGTTACAAACCTATAATTACTGAATACAGCAGGGGGGAAAGGGTAGGGCGTATTGCAATACCCCTTCTTTACTTTATTGAAAAATTTAATTTATCTCATGCTACAATTTTTTATGTGTGTCCACTGAAATCTAGTTATTAAATATTTAGGTTTAATGATCAAAAACAAGTTTAAAGTCTATCAATCTAAAATTCAATATTGGTTAAAGAATCTACCCGATCAACTGACATTACGCCCATCTCAAGTTGTAACGGCAAGCGTATTTTTAACTCTATTTTTATTTATTCCCCAGGCTTGGATCTCGTGGCACGCTTATTTAAATTTCAATGGCATTATCAAATATGAATTAAAATTGCAAAGTTTAAGCGATCGCATTACCTACTTAGATGAAGTGTTAACTATGTCAGCACGAATGAATGCTGCTACAGGTAATCCTATCTGGGAAAAACGTTATAAATTATTTGAACCTCAGTTAGATGCAGTAATTAAAGAATCTATTAAACTAGCCCCTCAAGCTTATAACACTGAGGATGCAAAAAAAACAGACATTGCCAATCAAAAGTTAGTAGCAATGGAATCTGAATCATTTGCTTTAGTTAAGAAAGGTCAAAATCAATTAGCGCAAGCACTCTTATCTAGCCCAGAATATGAAATTCAAAAACAAAGATATGCTGCCGGGGTTGCTAGTCGCAATCGGGTTATCTCTTTACAGCTTCAGCGTAAAATTGTTGAATATCGCCAAGAATTATTTTGGTCAATTTTTGTTTCTCTTGTGAGTTTATTAATGCTCATTATAGCATGGATGTTAGTATTAAAATTACTGCAAGGATATATAAAAGCTAAGAAAATCGCTCAAAATGCCTTAGAAAAAAACAATCAAGATTTAGAGAATTGGGTTGAGAAACGAACACAGGAATTAAGAGAGAAAAATACAGAATTAGAAAAAACTTTACAAGAATTACAGCAAACTCAAATTCAACTAATTCAAACCGAAAAAATGTCTTCTTTGGGTCAAATGATTGCGGGTATTGCCCATGAAATTAATAATCCTGTTAACTTTATTTATGGAAATATTAGTTATACCCAAAAATATAGCCGAGAGTTAATTAAGTTAGTAGAATTATATCAGCAACACTATTCTGATCCACCGCCAATTATAGCAGAAGAAATTAAAGCGATAGATGTGGATTTTTTAAATCAAGATTTTACTAAATTACTCAAATCTATGCAGATAGGGGCAGAAAGAATTAAGGGAATTGTGGAGTCTCTTCGTAATTTTTCTCGTTTAGATGAAGCAGAAATGAAAAAAGTAGATATTCATGAAGGGATTGATAGCACATTGATGATTTTGTCCCATCGTTTGAAGGAAACAGATAAGAATCCAGCAATTTCTTTAATTAAAGAATATGGTTCACTACCTTTAGTGGAGTGTTATCCAAGTCAGCTTAATCAAGTGTTTATGAATATCCTGGCCAATGCGATTGATGCTTTGAGCGATCGCTATTTACATTGTACACCCGATGAAATTAGAAATAACCCCAATTGCATCCGTATTGTTACTGAAGTTATAGACAATACATCAATATTAGTTCGTATCAGCGACAATGGTCTTGGTATTCCTGAAGAGATTCGTTCCAAGCTTTTTGATCCGTTTTTTACTACTAAACCAGTAGGTAAAGGTACAGGACTTGGTTTATCAATAACTTATAAAATCGTAGTAGATAAACATCATGGAAAGTTATCTTGTAAGTCTAAACTCAGAGAAGGTACAGAATTTATAATTGAAATTCCTATTAAACCAAGTTGCTAATTCTTAGGCATCTTTATATTATATTAACAGTACAGCGATCGCACTCAGAACCCATACCAATTTAACTTCTGCAAAAACGCTTTTCATTATCTATTGATTATTCTTATATAAGATTTTGTTGATAAAGATAGTAATGATGTTTTACTGCACCATCAAGAGGAAGTGTTTCTAAGACTTCTTGAGGAATATCTTTGATGATATCATCAGCTACTTCCCAAATAGGTTTATATTCAGTTGTTTGGGAGTTACTTTTTTCTTTAATAGCACGAATGTAATTAAGTATTTGGGTTAGTTCAATTTCTGGTATTTGCTGTAGTTCTTGTATAATCAATTCTTTGGTTTGCATATATTTATGGTAGTTTAAGAGGGGACTAATATTATTTTAATAAGAGTTTGGCTTATTTTTCAAACCCCTAATCATCTGCTAAAGTTTCCAACTCATCAGAAATTAAATTCTGCCAATCTTCATCACAATGAGAATGTAAATGAATAGAAGCTACCAGCAATTCTGAGAGAATTGTACCCTTTTGGCGATCGCTGAGTTCAGAAAGTTGTAATTGATGAACCAAAGAAATCACATTTTGGTATTCTTCCTGTAATTCCATTAATAACTGATTAAGCGTTGAGTTTTCACTGCTAATTTTTTGTTTTGTGAGTGTCATTAGTTTTTACCCAATCTTTTTAACGCTTGTTTTATATGTAATTCAATCATTTATCAATCCTCAAAAATACTATCAAAAATTTCTCGCTTTACCCTAAAATTAACGTCCCTGATTTGTTGGTACAATATATCTAAATCAGAAATATTAATTTTACCATCTAACTGTAATTTACGAATTACTGCTAAAGTTCCTTTAACATTTAATCCTAGTCTTATTGCTTCTTTTCTAGCCGCAAAGTCATCTAAAATAATATAATCTGGTTGTAATTCTACACCTAAAGTAATTGCTTCAGATTCTCCTATTCCTAAACGCTCATTTAAGCGATTAGCTAAAGAAACTAATTGTACTTTTTGGACTAATAATTTATTCTCAGCGATTAGTGTATTAATATGTATTGATGATTTATCTTGTTTAGCACTGATTTCTCGTTTAACGCTTTCTGGTAATAAAAATTGAGATTTGGTTGTCAGGAATAAATCAAGGAAATCTAAACGAGATAAGAAAATTAAAGGGGAAGAGTTAAATACTATTTTCATCATCTTGCCAGGTTTTTTCTATAGCGATATCTTCAACGGCAAGATATGAAAAATCTATTCCCATTAATTCTAAAATTTTCAAAAATATTTCTGTATCCATTTCCATGATTTCGGCTGCTTTATGTAAACTAATCAACCGAGATGTTAAAGCACCGAGTACAAATATAAATGTTTCTTTCTGTTCTATACTCTGGAATAATTGCACTTGAGAGGCAATTTCTTTAAAGGTAGTTTGGTAATTCATTTATTTGATATTGGTTAATGGATTAAGTCTATTTTTACAATTATATCAAATGGTAAAGCAATACTTTCGGTAAGCTACTCGCTACCTTCGGTCAGTGCTTCGCGATCGCACTCAGAACCCATACCAATTTAACTTCTGCAAAAACGCTTTTCATTATCTATTGATTATTCTTATATAAGATTTTGTTGATAAAGATAGTAATGATGTTTTACTGCACCATCAAGAGGAAGTGTTTCTAAGACTTCTTGAGGAATATCTTTGATGATATCATCAGCTACTTCCCAAATAGGTTTATATTCAGTTGTTTGGGAGTTACTTTTTTCTTTAATAGCACGAATGTAATTAAGTATTTGGGTTAGTTCAATTTCTGGTATTTGCTGTAGTTCTTGTATAATCAATTCTTTGGTTTGCATATATTTATGGTAGTTTAAGAGGGGACTAATATTATTTTAATAAGAGTTTGGCTTATTTTTCAAACCCCTAATCATCTGCTAAAGTTTCCAACTCATCAGAAATCAAATTTTGCCAATCTTCATCACAATGAGAATGTAAATGAATAGACGCTACCAGCAATTTTGAGAGAATTGTACCCTTTTGGCGATCGCTGAGTTCAGAAAGTTGTAATTGATGAACCAAAGAAATCACATTTTGGCATTCTTCCTGTAATTCCATTAATAACTGATTAAGCGTTGAGTTTTCACTGCTAATTTTTTGTTTTGCGAGTGTCATTAGTTTTTACTCCCATGTAATATAAATTATCATACTTACGTTAGCTATCAAAACTAAATTTAATTGCAAACATATCCATTTTGTAGTTAGTCCTTAAATGCGGTTAAATTTTTCTAACCCAGATACAGATAAATATTTCAGACAAGCTAATTGTCTAACCACACCTTTTGCATTAGCAGGAAGATTTCTCTTTAAAATATATGGAACTTTCTTCCTAATCATTTCTTCAGCATTGTCAATTTCAATACTGACATAAACTTCTCTTTGTTCGCTAACATTTATATAATCTTCGTCGGTTGTTTCTAGAAGTTCTGAAATTTTCTTTGCTTCATAAGTATCATCTGTACATAGAAAATATAAAGAATTATCTATGAGTTCTTTTATATATTCAGAATCAATTGGATAATTTTTTCTGACATTTTCTAATGCCAATGCTGGTACAATAATACATAAAGTCACAGGTCTAGTATCTTTTTGTTTCTGAGGCGATATCTGTGATACTTTATTTTCTGCAACGTATTTTGCTTTTCTTATACGTTTATTTTTATTATTATTATTAATATACTTTATACACGCGAAAGTTCCTACAATTAGAGATCCTATTACTACAAGATATAATTTCATATCATTCTTCTCCACATATTAACAGGCTTACCAAAACTTTTCTCAGGTTTAATTATATTATCATTCAAAATTAATTATTCACTTTCCAAGATTTTCCTAAGCTAGAAAATTTCTCAGCTAAATCTTGAGCTTTTTCTTGCATAGGTAGCCAGATGTTTGTTTTCCAGATGTTTGTTTCTTTTTCATAATCTAGCGTCTTTTCTTGGTGTGCTTTATTGAGTCTTTCTTGATATCGGTCAATAATATCATTCTGGATCTTATCTACATCTTGTTTTAGATAATTAATACGTTGTATGATCCAAATTGCAAATTGATTGAATCTTTCTGACTCTTCCTTTCTAGCCTGCATTATCCAACCTCCTAGTAAATCTTCTGTACTAGGTAATTTAGCATTATCACTAGATCGTTTTTCATATTCTATCTCATAAAATGTTTCTTTCCCTAACCATAATTTATACCAAACTCTTTTTCTTCTTTCAACTTTTATTTCTTCTTGCCAAGTTCCTTGTGTAATAGCAAATTCTGTTCTAAAGTGGAAAATAAATGTAAGTTTACAATCAAATTGAGTAAGTTTTGATTCAGGGAATTTAAAATAAAACATATTAGGTGCAATATCATTTGCTCCCTTTTCAAGATAGGATAAATTACACCGGAATAACTCAGATACAGCGTGTTCAATTCTATCTATTTGTTGTTTAGTTATTTGCTTTATCACATCTTCTATGATAATGTTCAGATGGATAGATAAGTTATTTAATTCCTCATTGATTGCTTTGAGTTTATTTTTTTCCTCTTCTGTTCTTGCTTCTATTGTTTTACCTTCTTTAGCAACAGAATCTGTGTAACCTAAATTAACCAAACGGTTTAAGTTTCTTACTAGTAAACTAACATATTCAGCTTTCGCTTTTTTTAAATTCGGATTGTCTAAGTCTACTTTGCCAGTTTCTAAAGACCTTGCTACTGCATCCAAAACTATGTTTATGCCTTTTTTAAATTCAAACTCCCATGAATGAAGTGGAAATAATTTTTCTTTTAATTCATTATAAGGTTCTTTACTTTGGAGTTCTTCAATCTTCTTTCTTAAAAGGGACACTGGATCTGGACGATTATCTGATTGTTGTGCTATTATTCGTTTAATACTAACATTTAGTTCTTCAAACGGTTTCTTTAACTTGGTGTTACTGTCTTGCAAAAAATGCTCAAGTGATAATCTAGTGTCTGATATTTTTCTGCATTCCTGTTGATAGCGTTCTTCCGAACTATTAGGAATAGCTCTTGTTATTTGTATTGCTCCTTCTGCTATGGCATTTCCAGCAGCTATATTAAATCGTTCTATAATTTGTGGTATTATTAACTGTGGAAAATGTTGATTAATATGCTCTCTTAAATTATGATGAAATTCCTCTGCATAAGATTTCTGCCATAATGCATCAGCAACTCTATTTTTATCGTGGCTATTCCATTTTTGTGTGTTACGTGGCAAGTCTTGTAATATATCTTCAATTAATCCATTAAAATGGTTATCCGCTTTTTTACAAGCATCAGCAGCATAAATATAATTTGAAATTTGCAAAGATAATAAAGCAGGCCATGTACTCAGTTTGACTACTTTTAGATTTTCAATATCTTCTGTGTATTCCTTTAATTGGTCAGTTAATTCATTTTTAATATCACGAATTGCTTTTTTAACAAACCGATTTTCTGATTCTGTCCAGTTTCTATCTGTCCTAAAAACATCAATCTTATTTAGTACGAAAAGCATCCGCGCAGGAGAACCACCTAAATCTTTTACCTGGTGTACTACCTCTTGCAATAACTTTTTTACTTTCTGAGAATCTGTTTCTGCACTATTATAAGTAACTATACATAAAGCCTCTCGACATTGTTTAATCACATTAGCATTACCTTGATCACCCACATAAGCTAAACCAGGTAAATCAAGTATTCTTACCCTTGTTCCTTTTGGTAATTGTAATTGAGATTCTTTTAACAGTCGAAAAGGGTAAGTAATTGTAGATTGTGGACACGCTAAATTTGGTTGTGTTTCTCTAGTTTCGATATAACTTATCATTGCTTGATAAAGACGGTGATAAATTTTATCGTCGCTAATTCCTTTCCATTCTCCACACTCCCATAACGCCCCCGGTGTTTCATGAATGATCAGAGATTTTTCTTTACTATACTCAATTGTCACTGCTCCAGCACTCATTTCACTAACTGCAACCGGAACAATTTCTGCACCACATAGCAAATTTACCAGAGTGCTTTTACCGCTACTTGTAGTTCCTGTTGTGGCTAAGGTAAGAGTGGGATTTTGTAGTTCGTAAATTAGCCGAGTTAATGCTGTTTCTAAGTTGTTGGATAGTTCTTCTATTTCCGGCTGATAACTCTCTGGTAGGTGCTGAGATATTTCCGTCTGAAAGTTATTCCAGTATTGAGCGAGTAGCTTGGCCTTCAACTCGATTTCTTCAAATACCTTATATACTTGGTTATCCATACTGTTTTAATTTTTACTTTTTATACTCTGTTTATGGATAATATACAAGTTAGTAAAGTATGTCAAGCTAATTTAGAAATTGCGATTTTTCGGTTATTTTGATGGAAAACCTGGTTCAAAATCGTTGAAAGCCTTATTCTATAGTCATTTCATTTAAAATGTAAGCATAGTTGACAAGGGTTTTGTTATACTTCTCAACCTCACAATTTGAGCTTTCGTTTAAAGGGGATATATAGGTGGTGAAATTATCGGGTCTGACGCACCGTAGAATAAACGAAAAACCGCAATCCATATTTAGTAAAGTTTGTCAATGCGTCCTATAGGTGATAAAAATTAAAAAATTCCTGCTTATCAAAAGGAAATCAAGATAGTAACATTTTTTTTACATCAGCTAAAGATACAGAAAAACTATCTTCCTCTTCTTTCTTAGCATCTCTCAAATCTCGTAAATCTTCCAAATCTTCTAACAATTCCTTAATCTTCAAAAACTCCTCATAAGGTAAAACAGCAAATTGCTTTTGACCATTTTTTGTTAAAAACTCAGGATGTAATTCTATCATATTTTAACCTCCTATTACTCATAAGCTTTACTACGATGCTTAACCCTATACACGATTATAGTTTGTTCTTCTAATTCAAACAAAACTCGATAATCACCTACTCTTAAACGATATTCTGGGGTAAAATTTGTTAAGCGTTTCACATCTCCTTGTAAATTATCTTGCATTGCTTCAATTTTATTGATAATACGTTCTCTGTCATTTACAAGAATTTTCTGTAAATCTTTAATCGCTTTGGGTTTAAATCCTATTTGGTACAGCACATATTTTAACGTTTTTCTAAATATTCAGGTGAGTCTATCCAGATCCACCCTAACCTACATTATACCAAAGCTGCCTGTTCTTCCTTACTAATCACCCTTCCCTCATCCTCAAAACCAACAATTTGATCAAAATTCAAATAAGTATACAAATTATTAGTAAAAGGACATATTTTCTTTTATTTATAAATTACTCAAGCCACAGCAAACTCAGTCAACTTCCGAGTTTCTGGATCATGAAAAGCTAAAACAATATCCTCTTTTGGTACACCTTCCCGTAATAACTCAGTTGCTATTCCTTCCTCAGTCCAATCTTCCTCAATGTAAATTTTCTCATTTTTAATGCGAATATGGACAGAAATTCCCTTAATTCTTTCCTCAGTTGTCCAACCAACTTGAAACCATAAATATTGATCTCTTTGCTCATCAAAAGCTAAGAGCATTTCTATATTATCAGGAGATGCAGAGGAAAAAAGTTGATGATATTCTGTTAAGATTTTTTTGATTAAAAATCGGTAATTTTCTAACTTATCCATTTGGTAATAACCTCCTTATCTGTATCTACAATGATTAATTTAAGTTGGTTTTCATCAACAACAACTTGGATAGTTTCATCAAAATTAGCTTTATAAACAAGTTGACCAAGTGCTAAGTAAATCTGATGGTCTGGTGCGGTTCTTTTAAGATAATTACGGTAAATGATATACTGACCTACAGCCCTTTCTAAATCATAAATAAATGATGGATTTAGAAAACTTTTAACTTCGATCACTATTTTTTCATCACCTCTTTGAGCAGATAATGGACGTTCAGCACCTAGATCAGCAACAAGTCTTAATTTTCCATAGATTATATAATAAGGATCAGCCGTAATTGTCCAACCATCCTTAATTAAAGCATTTTTTACCGCATCATGGCAAGTATCCTTTGCTGGCATTGTTGACCCCAATAATAAACTATTATAACATTCAGATGAGTCCATCAAGACTAATCTACATTATATCAAAAAAGCCTGTTCCTATTAAGCTACAGCAAACTCCGTCAACTTCCGAGTTTCTGGA
>NZ_JAYGHC010000066.1:21532-27241 GCF_034932285.1 Cronbergia sp. UHCC 0137 | reverse complement strand
CACTGTTCAAACAACTGAAGATACATTGGTAGAAGAAGACGAAACATTTAGTGTGAGTTTAGCCAATCCTACCAACGGTGCAGTCATTAGTTCTACTCAAGGTGCAGCTAAGGGAACAATCATTGATGATGATGATGAAATTGTTGCGGTAGCAACACTTGAACGAAGTGACACCTTTGGTATCTTTACTATTAGAGGGTCAGCACTCAAGGTAACTTTAGTAGAACACGGTTCCACTCAAGTGAATGAATTGGGTGTATTTCTTGTTGATAATGCCCAGGGTAGCATTAACGGTATTGCTCCTGGAGCATCTGGTTACAATCAAGCTGCTTTAGATCGAGCTAAAACCCAGAGTAAGGCCATTTTCTCAGTTATTTCCGATCTTCCTAATGGGTTTAACAGTGTTGGTTTGACACGCTTACTTGGATTTAATAGTGGTGAACATCTGAAATTCTTTTTAATTAAAGATGGGACAATCGACTCTTATCAGTCTGGACAAACACCTGCATCTAATATATTGTTTGCTAATCCTTCAAACCAAAGAATTACAGGATCTTCTACTCAAGGTTTTACCTTAGACTGGGAAGATGGCACGGGTAATTCTACAGACTTCAAGGATTTAATTATCAAGATTGAATCAACCAATGATGACTTAGTTTTAGGTACAAACCTACAAGGGCAAAGTCAAGCAGAGATTATTGATTTAAGCGATATATCAGGTCAAGTAAGAGCGAATTTCTCTGTTTTTCGGGAAGCTTCCTTTAATAATGAAGTTTACTTTTATGAAGTAGACTCTGTTAATGGACAAATTGGTAGTTTACAAGCGAATGCAAATAATAGAGCAGCTTATTTACAAGCAGCAATTAATAATCTGCTCAAAGATGCAACAACTGGTCAAACAATCAAATTTGCTGTTAGCAACCAAGGTACACAAACCGGTAGTGCTACTATTAATGCTGGTTCAATCTTTGCTCCTATGATTGTAATCAATGGAACTTTGTCTGAGCTAATGGATAATAACGGTGATAATGATCCTAGAGTTTATTTCCCTTATTTGGGAGTAAATAGTGATGGTGTTGACCACATTCGCTTACTCGGAAATAACACTTTTGGTTTCGAGGATTTACCAAATGGTGGAGATAGAGATTACAATGATGTAATTGTTAAATTCAATTTTTCTAGTATTGTTTAGATAATACTAAGAAATTGGCTCAAAAACCTCTCTCCTTGTAGGAGAGAGGCTTTACAACTTTAGGATAGGAAGATTAGATTTAGAGCGCGCTGGATCACCAATTACGATCACGGATTTAATGGATTACACGGATGACACGGATTTGAAGATTATCCAATCACCAATCACCTTGGTCGTCCCAAAGTTGTAATATAAAGAACAGCCTCGTCAATAGGGATTCCCAACACTTCATTTACTTGGTCATCAAAGAAGCCCCCAATGCCGCTAACACCTAAATTGAGCCGAATTGCTGCTAAATTTAGCCTTTGTCCTAAATGTCCTGCATCTAAATGTAAATAACGGTAAACACGATCGCCATATTGTGCGATCGCTCTCTTTAAATCCGCAGTATGAAATAACACCGCCCCCGCATCCCTGCCTAATTCCTGACCCAAACACAAAAAATGTAATTCCCGACGGAAATTCTTAAACCGGATTTGGCGTAATTCTTGGGCTTTTGGTGCATAATAATAACAGCCGGCATCCAAACCTTTAACCCCAGAAACTACAATAAATGTCTCAATTAAATTTAGGTCTAAATAATCAGGTTGAGGATCTAAATTTTGGATAATGTAATTTTGTGGCTGATAGGTAAAATCAAGTAAGGCTTTCAGTTCATCAAGAGTTAAATCATCACCACTATAAGCACGGGTAGAACGACGTTTGTACATTGTCGTTTCCAAATTTGTCAGTTTTTCTCCCCAATCAATTGGTGAAGTGATAGTAGAAATTTTATCACAAAAAGGAAAATTATATTTATCTTCCAATGATCTTTCTTGTTTAACCATTGGTAAATTTGGTTTACCAGTTGTACCCGGTTCTATTTGGGTGTGGAGATGAAAATATTTCAGTAGTTCCCCATCGGGAATTGAGGGATAATTGGTTTCAGTGGTTGAAGGTAAAGCCGTTTGTCCTAAAGGCAAATTTTGCTGGATATCTAATAAATCTGCTAAAGCCAAAACAGCCGTTACACCCTCTTGCTGAGTATCAATATAAAGTAGATCATTCACTGCTTGATCCACAAAACCGCCAATTAAGTGGGGACGATAATCAGCGATCGCCCCTGCCAACTCAATATTACCCAACAAATGCCCCGTATCCAAAAAAATCCGTCGATAAGCCCTATCCTCATAACGCCACACCGAACGATAGAAGACAGCAGTGGTAATTATAGCCAATTGGGTACTTTCTAGGCTAGAATGCCAAAAACAAGCCGTTTGCAAAGCTGGCCACACATCACTTTCCCAATAGTGCATCAGCGAATGAGTCCGGCATTGATAATTGTATAATCCCGGTGGCAATAATGGCGTACCACGGGAAACTAGATACACCTCAGCCGGATATAATCCCCCCGCACTGGGAGCAGCCCGTAAATATACGGCACTGCCCATAGAAGGCATTCTCGCAGTTAATCCGTAGCTACGAAACAAAAATTCGGAAAGTCGCTGCCACCATTGAGCATCAGGATTATTAACAAATGCCTCTGGTTTTTCTTGCAAATAGGGTTTAAGGTCAATGTCAGAGCCAATCTTGTACTCTTTAAATGGTACAGGCTGTTTATCCCAATCTAACTTTTGACTTTTAGCGGCAAGGGTCTGAGGATCGTACTTAGTACGTTCGTGGTAATGTTGGGCAATAGACTGGTGTATTTCTGGCATAGTAATTTTAATACCCTAAAAAAGTTCCATTTTGATCTTGACATTCATCAGCATTATTTTTCCCCCTACCCAAAATGATATCTGTACGTCAAACTCTCACAAAACCTGATATTCAACTTTCTTATCTAGAGTGGAATCAAGGTCAAGAACCATTAATTTTATTACACGGTTTAGGCGATCATGCTGGGGTATGGTCAAGTCTAGGAGATTATTTAGCGACAGACTACCATATTGTTGCCCCCGATATGCGTGGTCATGGTGACAGTAGCAAGCCCGAAAAGGATTATACTTTTGAAAGTGCGATCGCTGATTTAGAAGCACTCATGGATCAATTAGAATGGTCTACTGCCCATGTCGTCAGTCACTCTTGGACTGGCAAATTAGCTGCTATTTGGGCTAGAATCAACCCAAAACGCCTCAAGAGTATCACCCTTGTAGATCCTATTTTTATTTGGCAAATGCCCAGTTTTTTCCAGTTAACTTTCCCTTTGTTATACCGTGTCCTACCTTTTCTCAAAAGTATGGGACCCTTTGCCAGTTATCAACAAGCTGAACAACAAATACGACAGTTAAGCCAATATCAAGGTTGGAACTCTTTACAACAGCAAGTTTTCCAAGCCGGCATTGAACAAAAACCCGATGGTAGTTGGGGTAGCAAATTCACTATCGCTGCCCGTGATGGGATTTTTCAGGCAGTCATGCAAGTACCGGGTTTTATCACCCCTATAGATACTCCTGCCCTCTTTATACAACCCCAAAAAGGTCTAAACCGCCAAAATTGGCAAATTCGACCATACAAAACCAACCTCAAAAACCTAGTTTTCTGCCAAGTTCCTGGTAATCATTGGCCTTTTTTAACCCACCCCGCAGAATTTAATCAAACAGTAGCAAGTTTTTTAGCATCACAATATAGCAGGAGTCAGGAGTCAGGAGTCAGGAGTCAGAATTAAAACCCTGTTGTGAAGCTAGTTTCATCAATGGCTTACGCCAAGCTGCGCTAACAATTGATGTCCTAACCACCTTGGCGGTTGCTATAAAACCAATGTAGGGGAGTATTCCAATACGCCCCTTCTCTAAACTATACCGATCAAAATTATGGTTCTTGATCTTTAATCCGCTCTATTTCTGGTTTTATTTGATGGTCAAAAGTTGTATTTTCCTGGGTGATACCAATCATAGTAAATAAAATAGCACCTCCCAATGCCAAAAATATCGCTGGACGTTTTAGAAAGACTAAATCTCTAAAAATCCTAGCTATAGGACGGCTTTGACGACGTAGAGACGAAGAAATAATCATCTGTCTCCATGTAAAAGGATCACGCACGTAGTGACCACTTCTACAAACCACTAACCTTTCTTGACAATAAGGACAGGTAAACAAGCCGATATAAGTCTTGATTGGCTTTGTTCTATTATTTCTTTGGCAAATTGGGCAAGTGACATAATGGTTATCAAAGGTGTGTGTATTCATCTAGCTCATCCACTTAGTCCATTTACTCGCGCTATAAAAATAGGTATACAGAATTTTTTTGGAAGTATCCTAATTTTGCCAAAATACTAGCCAAACCAAATCAGCCTGTGGTGACTGTATCTAGCCTGGAAACACGGTTTAAACCCGATTAAGACAAAACTAACACAGTAGAGTTAACCCAAAAAGTTGTACTTGTACAGATAAAACTAAACAGAGACAGAGCAATTTTTTGAGGCTCTTATAACTGCCAGCAATACAATTCTTCCATTTTACTAGAGAAAATCCTACTCCTTACAAAAATTATAAGTAATTTTATTTTGGGATGTTGGAGATAACCAACAATCACTTGATTCACATCAAGGGTTTTTGTAGCTTCGCTATTTTTATGTCTCTTCCCACTCAAAGAATATGGATTAAATGAACCTCATTTCCGTAGCGTCCCGTAGAGATAGACGCAAAGGAATAAGCAAGATATGTAATTTTACCCCTTGGCGGTTAACTTTGGCGATTAACTAAGGTTGCACTAGCTTGGTCAACTGGCGTTAATATCACTTGGTTAATATTAACATGAGTAGGTCTAGTGGCACAGAAAAATATTACATCAGCCACATCATCTGGTGTTAGGGGAGTCAGTCCTTGATAAACTTTTTGAGCGCGTTCGGTGTCTCCATGAAAACGCACTTGACTAAATTCTGTTTCTACCAGTCCGGGGTCAACGGAGGTTACACGCAGGGGAGTTCCTAAAAGGTCTTGTTTTAAGCCTTCAGAAATTGCCTTAACTGCGGCTTTTGTTCCACAGTAAACGTTACCACCGGGATAGGTTTGATGTCCAGCAATTGAACCGAGATTGATGATATGACCTTTAGCACGAGTTACCATTCCTGGGACAACAAAGCGGGTAAGATAAAGTAAGCCCTTGATGTTGGTATCAATCATTTCTTCCCAATCTTGGATGTCTCCTTCGTGCAACTTATCTAAACCGCGACTTAAACCGGCATTGTTGATTAAAATGTCAATATTTGACCAAGCGGGGGGTAAATTAGATATGGCAAATTCTACAGCAGAGCGATCGCTCACATCCAGTTCTAATAAATGGTATTGTGTAGAATCCAGACGTAGTGTTTCTCCTAATTCCTGCAAACGTTCCTTCCGTCGCGCTACCAAAATCAGTTTTGCACCCGCAGCAGAAAATATTTTAGCACAAGCCGCACCAATCCCACTACTTGCGCCGGTAATTAAAATAATATGGTTTTCTAGAGAAATCATCAGAACTTTTTGGTTTTTACAAAAAAGGGAACAGGGAACAGCGAACAGCGAACAGCGAACAGCGAACAGACAAGAAACTAAGG
>NZ_JAYGHC010000066.1:13957-21429 GCF_034932285.1 Cronbergia sp. UHCC 0137 | reverse complement strand
AAAGTCAACTTAAGATTAAATCGGCGGTTAAAAACCGCATCTATACAGGTATGGCGCGTAGCGACTTCCCGTAGGGAAGGCCACCTCCGTAGGTTTCATATCTTCGATTTTTCTTGAGTCCGCCTGCGCGGACTTTGTTTGTATAGCCGCGACTTCCAGTCGCCGGGGCTTAAGTTAACTATTTTTTCACTACTTGTAGACGTTGAGTGATCATGGTCATGCCATCACCTCGTAATATTACCGCAGAAACCCATTGATTACCGGGAACTGATGGTGCGCGTCCCTCTTTAAACAGTCCACCAGCAGGGAGTAATTCCAGATTTACAGATGTGGGGTTGAGAAATTTACCTGCTTGAATAGGTTCTTCTAAGGCCGTTCCTAGTAAAAAATCATCACCTAATGGTTCTTGAACAATGGCATCAAAGTTATATTTTTGACCGACTTTTACCTGTTGTGGTAATTTAATTTCTATTTCTGGCGGTTTAGTTCCAAAACTAACCTGAGTGAGTTCTGATAGAATATCTTGACGGACAATTTTTTGACCTATTAAACGCTGACGTGACTTAATTGTGGCTTTGAGAGCTAAATTATTATTGTCAGGAGAGGGTAAGCTTGAGATATTGGTGACAGTTTCAGCAATAATAGCATTACCTTGAGTCTTCCATGATTGGATAGTTGTATTGTAGCGTAATTGAGGATATCTACCCCATAAAGAAGTTAAAGATTTTTCCATAGTCTCACGGTTTAATCCATCGCCATGAGTGAAGTTAGGGCTGTAAAATTGCATTACTTCTTTCACCTTACCCTGACTAGCCGCCGTATCAATTTGGGTCAATAAGTTTTTCAATTCTGGGGGTGCAGTTTGTGCTGTACTGGCTTGGGCTATTGATGAAATATTACTGAACCCAAGGGTTAAAAGTAAAGAAATTAGGGAAATATGTGGGGTAAGTGTTTTGTTGCGTTTCATTAATAAATCAAAAATGTTAGTCATTGTAATATTTTACTGATTTGATTGGAGAAAGTAGAGAATTTGTTTTATCTTAGTTAAGCTAGGCGCTTTTAGGGTATAGCTTTTGATGACAAACGCACCAACACGATTACTAATAGCTGCTAGTGGGACCGGTGGACATTTATTTCCAGCGATCGCTCTAGCCGAAAAACTGCCAGAATATGAAATTGAATGGCTGGGTGTCCCCAATCGGTTAGAAACACAGCTTGTTCCCAAGCAGTATCTTCTGCATACTATTGTAGTTGAAGGGTTTCAGCAAGGATTTGGTCTTTCCTCTTTGAAAACCTTAATCAAACTCCTCAGTTCAATTTTAGAAGTAAGACGCATTCTCAAAAAAGGTAATTTTCAGGGATTATTCACCACTGGCGGTTATATAGCTGCACCTGCGGTAATTGCGGCGCGTTCTTTGGGTTTACCTATTGTTTTCCATGAATCTAACGCTTTACCGGGGAAAGTTACGCGCTTTTTTGGACCCTGGTGTAGTAGGGTAGCTGTGGGATTTGCAGCCGCAACCAAATATTTAAAAGGTGCCAATACTGCTTGTGTGGGTACTCCTGTCCGTTCCCAATTCCTGAATACAGAAGTTGATACTACTTTAGATTTACCCATTCCTGGGGATGTTCCCTTAATTGTGGTTTTTGGGGGTAGTCAAGGCGCAGTGGCGGTAAATAAATTAGTTCGTCAATCAGTGGCCCCTTGGTTTGAAATTGGTGCTTATGTGGTGCATTTAACAGGGGATAGAGACGAGGAAGCGGACAGTATTCAACATCCCCAGTATATAACATTGCCTTTTTATGATAATATGGCGGCCTTATTGAGACGTGCTAATTTAGCTATTAGTCGCGCTGGGGCTGGGAGTTTGACAGAATTGGCGGTGTGTGGTGTTCCAGCAATTTTAATTCCTTATCCTTTTGCGGCGGAAGACCATCAAACCTATAATGCGGAAGTATTTACTCAAGCTGGTGCAGGGTTATGTTTTAAACAATCCGAGTTGACAGTAGAAATATTGCAAAATCAGGTTTTAAACTTGTTGCGATCGCCCACAGAATTAGATAAAATGGCAGCAAACGCCAGAGCGATCGCTGTTCCTGATAGTGCTGATCAATTAGCGGCTTTGGTGCGGGAAGTAATGGAAAAGTAAAAAGTATTGCTCTTAGTTTAGCGATAACAGTTCTCTTTCAATTAACTTATTTGAAAGGGATATATTCAACTACATTCAGCCATTCATCAATTTCTGAAGCCTTAGCAATAAATTCTAAATCTTGAACAAATTGACCAATTGTCCCACCAAGTTGATGTCCAAAAATTAATCCTGAAAACTGTTTTCCTTCTATCTGCCAAGTTTCAGCTAAGACCCGAAAACGGATATCTTGAGTAAATAGGACTCGGTTAAGATTGGTCACTCTGTTTAATAATTTGTCATCAGAAAGTTCTTGTGTTTCATCATCAAAGGCAGTTAATACATCTACACCCCGACGGCGTAATTGTGATGTGATAGCTTGAGGTACATGAACATCCATATATAAACAAATAGCCACTTACAACAGTCCTTTAGCTTTCATTCTGCTGTAAAATGGGGATCTTACTGATTTCTTTATACTTTCCTGCACTTGTTCCCATTCTTCCTTGATCTCTTGGTCAATCTCTTCTTGGTGGTCAAAATAATAACCCATAGTAGCATGAGCTTCCGCATGAGTTAAATCAGGATGTTGACGACACATTTCCTCTACTGACCAACCATAGGTAAGATAGTCCATGACAATTTGCGCTACTCTAATCCGAGGAAAACGCTGTAATCTTGCTGGCTGATTCTCATTCTTTTCGATATGCGGGTAATTCAGGACTAACATATTAATTCGCTTTGCTTCTACCAAGTCAGTTAAAGATTTTAGATCAGATTTGTGGTAAGGGACTTCCAAACAAAAAACCTCTCAAACTCTTATTTCTCTGTGTCCTCTGTGTCCTCTGTGGTTCGTTTCTTTAAATAATTTATTTTTTAGAAGTCCCTAATGACGATGATTTTGAGTGAGTTTGTGCCTCCGTGGTGAACGTGTGAGTAAGACAAAAATCATTAAACAACCACTACCACAACTGCCAGCGATCGCTATTAACAACCACAAAGGTGTAGGATTACTATTATCAGGAAGGGTAGGAGTTGAGTTATCAATTACTACCGATGGCATGATTTCTGATTTTGGTAGATCGCCCACATAAATCATACTGTAATAGCTAGAAATAGAAATTCCTACAGAAGTTGCTAACAAGCCAAATAAAAAAATCCAAGGATGCTTAACTAACAGATTTTTAGATGTTGATCTATTGCTTGCAACCTTGAGACTGAGTTTAGTTAGTTTATCTGCTTCGTCCTGACTATGATTCATCCACTTTTCACCTACACCCTCTAGCATCGCTTCCCGAAAGTCAAAAGTCAAAAATCAAAAGCTGTTGAAAAATTGTTCATTTTTTAATTCTTCCTCCTGACTCCTGACTCCTGACTCCTGACTCCTGACTCCTGACTTGGGAATGTCTTTCAATTCCTAGTTGAATCAATCGATCAACTAATTGGGGAAAAGAGATACCCGTGTATGCCCAAAGTTGAGGATACATACTCGTGGCAGTAAATCCTGGTAAAGTATTGATTTCGTTAATTAAAATTTCCCCAGTTGCTTCGACATAAAAAAAGTCTACCCTTCCTAACCCAGCAGCATCAACAGCAACAAACGCTTTTAATGCCATATCTTGAATTTCTTCAACAACTGCATCTGGTAGCTTGGCCGGAATAAATAAATCCGCTTTACCTTGAGTATATTTAGTTTCATAGTCATAAAAATCGCTGTCAAAGGTAATTTCACCAATCACAGAAGCTTGGGGTTGATCATTGCCTAAAACCGCACATTCAACTTCCCTAGCCACAACACCAGCCTCCACAATGATACGTCTATCATAGGTAGCGGCATTATCTAAAGCTGCTTCTAATTCTTGGCGCGATCGCACTTTGGCAATACCCACCGATGAACCCAGATTAGCAGGTTTCACAAAACAAGGATAGCCCAAAGCCAATTCAATTTCATCACAAACCTTGGGAAACACACAAGGATTAGACCAAACTTGCGCCCTAGTTAACGTTTTATATTTTACTTGGGGTAGTCCAGCTTGGGCAAAAGCGGTTTTCATCGCTATTTTATCCATCCCTGCTGCTGAACCCAACACCCCAGAACCCACAAAAGGGACTTGCATTAAAGTTAGTAAACCTTGGATTGTCCCATCTTCACCGTTTGGTCCGTGGAGAACTGGAAACCAAACTTGCACTTCTGCTGTTTGGGGTGGAAATTGCCACAAATTAGGAGTTATCGCTGGATTTTGGATAGTTAGCCCCGATGTTAAAACCTGCTGTGCAGTATCCCCCGCTTGCCAAAAGCCATCTTTTTGGATATAAAAAGGCAGAATTTCGTACTTATTAGCATTTTCCTCTGTACTTAAAGCTAGAGCGATCGCCCTAGCCGAACTTATAGAAACTTCATGTTCTCCAGAACGTCCACCAAACAGTAAGCCCACCCGCAGCTTATTCATTTTCAGTCCCTCTACACATCTAAAGCAGATAGCGTATCATGGTCAGGGTGCTGAAAATTTCTAAATCAAAAAATATTGCGGCTAAAAGTTGATTTTGTAGCAGTAACTACTTGACAGAAACAGCATCAACATCAACAGTATCGGTAGTAGAGCCGGAATCTGCAACTTCATTGTTCGCATTACTGTCCACACTACCTTGACGAGATTTCCAACCATCAATTAGTAAAGCAGAAACCTCAGAAACTAGCAATGTCACCAAAAAAACATCATCAATTTGTCCGATAATCGGGATAAAATCTGGAGCAATATCAATAGGACTCGCCAGATAAGCTAGTGTACCGATAATTATCCACCAACGATATTTTGGATTACGCAGTAAATCCCGATACCAATTGTAAACCGTTTGGATTGAGAAATTCATCTAAAACCTCCAAAAAAAATCAGCCTCAATTTTTAACCCCCATTCATCTTTTATTCTGACAAATAATGTTCTTAACTCCCGGTGGGAATAACCGTCCCCAAGTACATCAATGATAGTAATTGCACATTAATCTCTAAAATTAAACTTAATAGAGGGAGGAATTTTACACAGTGGATATTTTAGATTTGTTTTATAAAGGCGGGCCAGCAATGTGGCCTTTGCTTTTGTTGTCTGTTCTGTCGTTAAGCGTGATTTTTGAACGTCTGTGGTTCTGGTTACGAATTTTAAGCCAAGAAAAAACAATAGTTGAGCGAGTAATTGACGCTGCTACTGAAAATTGGGAAATAGCCACAGAAATAGCCAAACAATCAGTAGATCAACCAATTGGGCGGTTTCTTTACGCACCCCTACGGTTGAAAAAAAACGACCCAGAAACCTTTCGACTAGCGTTAGAGTCCACAGCCTCAGAAGAATTAGCCGGAATGCGTCGGGGGGAAAAACTCTTAGAAACTGTCATTGCCCTTTCACCATTATTGGGTTTATTAGGTACAGTTTTAGGACTAATCCAGTCTTTGCGTGCCATTCGCATTGGTGATTTGGGTACTGAATCCACTGCTGGAGTAACTACTGGTATTGGAGAATCTCTAATTAGTACCGCCGCCGGATTAATTGTGGCAATTGTCAGTTTGGCATTTTACCGTTTATTTCAAGGTTTTGTTGTCAACCAAGTTAAGGTTTTTAACAAAGCCGGAAACGAACTGGAATTACTCTATCGTCAATCTCCACCTGATTTGAGCAAAAGTACATTAGAAACAGTAGAAGAACCTGGATACCAGAATTTTAGTTATTCTGATCAACAAGAACCAGATAATTTTTCCCAAAATTTTGAACCCCCAATAGACCCAATATCACCAGAAGATGAAAGTTAATCTAGATACTCCCTTTGAAGAAGTCCAAATTCAAATCATCCCTTTAATTGATGTCGTTTTTTGTATCCTGACCTTTTTTTTATTGGCAGCTTTACAATTTACTCGGCAACAAGCAATTAATGTTGATTTACCCAAGGCTAGTACAGGTACAACATCGGCTGCTAGTTCACAGAGTAGAAATAATATATTACCTGTGACTATTGATGCTGTTGGTCAAACTTACATCGAAAAAACTCCAGTCGGCCGGGAGGAATTGGCAGCACAATTAAGGCAATATGTCCAAAATAATCCTAGTGGTGTTTTAGTCTTGAATGCGTCTCGCACCGCAACTTATAACGATGTCATTCAAACATTAGACATCCTGCGAGAAGTGGGGGGAAATCGTGTTTCTTTAGGCATTATTGCTGGTTCATCTCAATCAGATATAAATTCACCTAACTTTCCTACTGCCCCCCTGTCAATACCCAACACAGTGCCAATGCCAGAGTTTAATCCTTCCATACCTTCACAGTCTAATCAAATTCCTGGAACTGGTGAACCTGGTATTTCACCAGTATTTCCCAATAACAGCGCTCCCGATACAACCAGTCCTGCTCCCAGCAGATAATAGTCAGGTATTTACAAAAAATACATTTTTTAGTAGGAGTGAATCATTGTTCGCTCCTACTTTTTTTTAATCAGTAACTGATGTAATACCAATTTTGTGTAAAGTTGGCTAAATCAATACTGTAGAGACGTTCCATGGAACGTCTCTACATACGCCTAATTAGTTAAACCTAAAGATATTTAAAATAAATTCACTTTAAAGCCAAAAGTTCTGGTAATTTATAAATAATTGGTGAAGCTACAAAGATTTTTATATCAATGAACCAATTAACTGATCGCCAATCGCCATCAACGTTTCAGGGACTTTGGCAATGAATATTGTGACACTGTTAATTGTTTGGTTGGTCACGTCTATTAGCCTGTGGATTATCAGTAAACTCCCCATTGGAGTCGAAATTGATAGTCCAGGAAAAACTATCTTTTCCGCAGCAGTTCTGGGTATTATCACGGCATTAGTTAAGCCAGTCTTAAAACTCGTATTTACGATACCAAATTTAGTCACCTTTGACTTGTTATCTGGTATTTTTACGTTTATGATTGCCGTTATTTGTTTTAGTCTTGCTGCCTGGTTAGTAGAGGGTTTTCGTTTACGCTATGGTATTTGGAGTGCCATTTTAGGAGCTTTTTCTCTGACTATTATCAATAACCTAATTTATAAGTTATTAGGTTTATAAAGTCAATAATTCGTAATTCGTAATTTACCGAAAAACCGTAAGCATTGATCTGTCAAGAAACAGATAAAACCAGACAGATGATATTTTTCTGATTTGGCGTTAGGTAAGACTTACAGATATTCTGAATTACGAATTACGGATTAGAGGATGTTTTAAAAGTTTTGGGCGAATATAATTCACTACTACACAAGCCAAGTCCACCTGCGTGGACTAAGGAAAGATTAAGGGTTTGAAACCCACCTCCGTGGGTTTTGTATGTGTAG
>NZ_JAYGHC010000066.1:0-13890 GCF_034932285.1 Cronbergia sp. UHCC 0137 | reverse complement strand
AGAAATTATTCGTTGGTACTAGGAGGAACTGCTGAAGTAGCTGATGCTTGCTGACGTTGATCACGTTTTTTGCGATCAGCCGAAAGTATATCTGCCATTACTATCAGTGCTTGCGCCATTTTGTCGAGGTTAGAGCGATATAACTCCAAATCTTTGCTCAGTTTTTCTTCAGATAGATGCAGCCCTGTAGCGATCGCACTTAACGCATCAGCGCGTTGTTTATCGTCTTTCACTAATTCAGGATCTGCCAGTTCTAACAACGAAAATAAACCAATCGCAAATAAACGACTGTATTTAAAGCTAGGATTGTGAGCGATCGCTTGCAATTGTGATTGCAAATCAGGATCTCGATCTAATGGGGTCTTTTGACCAAGCCAAGAAACTAAATCTTGAACCGGCAAACTTTCAGCAATGGCTTTTAATTTAACCGCTTCCTGTCGATAGCGTTGCGGATCTTGCTCTACAGCGTGACATAGAGCATTAAATATAGATTGTTGATCCTCTTGTGGTTGGTAGCCTTGCATAAAGCGGTCAAAGGTTGTGACCACGCCTAAGGCATAAATAGAATTGTAGCTAAAATCAACATTGACTGATAGTAGGTGCATTTCTACCATCAACTCTTCCACCACCCGACGATAAATAGTATTTATTGGCCGGGTATGGAGACTGTAGAAAGTTCGTTTTGTATCTGAAACTGTACGGACGTTATTCACAAAGAAAATTTTAAGGGCGACTTATTCTTATTTTGTCGTGTTAGGGTTACTTTGCCAAGTTATCAACAACAAGTGATCCCTAGATAAATCTGTCCCCTTTTACCTAGTGATGGAACGGGGTAGACCTTCTAAAGCATCTTCTTCATTTTCAAAAATTTCAAATACTGTATCCATCATTGTCACTTCAAATACTAATTTAGAATCTGGATGAATATTACAAAGACGGAAAGTACCATGAACTTTGTCCGCATCACGCATTCCAGCGACTAAAGAGGTAAGACCTGAACTGTCAATAAATTCTACTTGACCGAGATTTACAAGTATATGACGGCTGAATTTAGAAATACATTCTTGTAACTTGAGGCGAAATTGCCAAGCATGGGTAATATCCAAACGCCCTACTGGTGTTAAAACAATAATGGTATTGCCATCTTGAGTTGTATAGGATTTTTGGTCTATATGTATCACTGAACTGCACCTCTCTAAATCAATTTGAAACATGAACTGAAAATAAAATGATTAGGTATATAGATTGAAACTAATTAAATAGTTATTTTAACAGAAATTACGCACGAAATACGAAACATCAGGTTTTTAGTTTGCTACTAAAGCCTCGCAATAGACATCGACCGAATTTGAATATGGGTTTTCCAGAATCCTTCTAAGGATTCTCGGTTCTACATTCTTTTTCACCAGATGTCTATTCTAGAAGTTTTCTAGATCAAATAAGCTGTTTGAGCAATACGCTAAAAGAGCAATATCAATTCTATCATTTCTTAGGGATTCAGTTCAAAATAACTGATATAAAAATGCTAACAATTACAAAATTCACATAAGAATATTCTGTTGATTTATGGGTAATATATTATACTGCTATCTCAATAGCATAAAATAGTAAAATTAGCAATCTTCCATCCTAAAATTACATGGCGTATAGTCTTAGTTTGTCCCAAATAATCAGATTGATAATCAGAACTAACTATGGTTCAAGAACTTGAACGAAAACTCCAGGGTGCAACCTTTCCAGAATCGGCCACCGCAGCCAATCCGGTATTTTTTAGAACCTACAGCCGTAGGACAGAAGCGGGACTGAGAGAAACTTATGATCAGGTGTGCGATCGCACTCTTAAAGGCTTAGTGGAACTGGGAAAACTCACCCGTGAAGAAGCTGCCATTTTAGACAAGATGCAGCGCAACATGAAATCCCTCCCCAGTGGACGCTGGATGTGGGTTGGTGGCACAGATTGGTTAACCAAACCCAAAAACTTCTCCGGCGCTTATAACTGTACCTCCACCAATCTCCTAGACTGGAAAGCTTTCGGCTTGATGATGGATTTGGCCATGATGGGCTGTGGTACAGGAGCCGTCATTGAACCACAATATATTAATCAACTGCCTCCTATCCGTAATCGCCTACATATTACCGTCAAAGGTGAAATTGGTAGCACCCCTAAAGAACAGCGTCGTGAATTTACACAAACCCATATAGAAGCTAACACCGCTACTATCCACGTTGGAGACAGCCGGGAAGGTTGGGTAAAATCCTATCAAACCCTGTTAGAACTTTCCACCGATGAAAGGTTTACAAGTGACGTTCAGGTATTTGTAGATATTAGTGACGTGCGCCAATCAGGGGAAACCCTCAAAGGTTTTGGCGGTATGGCTAATCCTGTCAAGTTGCCGGGATTGTATCAGCGTTGTGCCTCTATTCTCAATAAAGCTTTAGGCAGACAATTAAATTCAGTTGAATGCTGTTTGTTAATTGATGAGGCGGCTGTCACGATTGTCGCTGGCAATATTCGTCGCTGTCTTCCTGAAGATGCCTTAGTTCATACCTCTAAAGGTCTTGTACCTATTCGTGACGTGCAAGTGGGTGACTTGGTACAAACTCCTTTAGGATTTCGTCGAGTAGTTGATAAATTCGACCAAGGATTTCAGGATGTCTATGAAATTGAAACTAATGCAACTTACCCTAGAGCAACTTTAAACCACAAACAAGCAGTTTTAGCAGATGCTAAAGGTGGAGTTAACTGGAAATCAGTTGCAAGTTTAGTCGAAGGCGATCGCCTACTTCATAACACACAAATACTACCTGGTACAGTTACCCATCTTCCCTCTGATTTTACAGAATCTAGACCTTCCCAAAGTCGAACCAGCAAGAACTTGATAGTTCCTGATCTCACACCTGAAGTAGCTTGGTTAATTGGACTGACTCACGGTGATGGCTATGTTGCTCTTGGTCGTAATAAACATGATAAGCCCTATGGCCGTGTAGAATGGTCAATGAATAGCTTACAGATTGAACAAACAGCAAAAATTCAAGCCAAAATAGATTCTGCTTTAGCTTTATTTGGATTGACTGCTACTCACAGCGTTAGCAAAGGTGAAAATACTGCCAAATCAATTTGTTCTTCTATCCGACTAGCTGAATACTTCCATAGCTATATTAAGCAGCCTAATGTTCCCTTAGTAATTCCTAATTTTATTTTGCAGGGTTCAGTAGATATCCGGGCTGCTTATCTAGCTGGACTAATGGACAGTGATGGGGCAGTTAATAACCGACCTCCTCACCTAGTTACATCAGTTTATCCATCATTTGTTCGACAAGTTGGTATAGTTTTATCGAGTTTGGGTATCGCTGGTAGAATTTCTACTACTCGTCCCCAGAAGCAGGAATGGCAAATTAAATACCACGTTAAGCTTCCAGCCCTCAAAGAACGTTACAACGCTATCATTGCCCTTCACTCAGTCAAGGGAGAATTGCGTCAAGGATTAAAAACCTATGGTTTCACCATTCCTGGTGCAATGATGCGAGAGGCTTACACCTATAGCGAAATGCGAGATATGGGTTTCCAGGGTTCTCGCTCAGTTGATGCTAATTATGAACGCTATATCGCTGAGGCTGATATTTCACTAGATATTCCTGTGACAGTCAAAGGTTTAGGCAGTTACGATCATGTTCAAACTTATGACATTGAAGTAGAAGAAGCTCACTGTTTTTACTGTGACGGTTATCTGACGCACAACTCAGCCGGGATGAGACAGTTCGTTTCTGAAGACGAACAGGGTGCAACAGCTAAAGATAACTTATGGCAACAAGATACAGATGGTAACTGGCGCATAGATCCAGAGCGCGATTCTCTCAGAATGGCTAACCATACTAGAGTCTTTCACCGCAAACCAACATTAGAAGAATCGATTGCTGCTGTACGTAAACAATATTACAGTGGTGAAGGGGCTATTCAATGGGCTGGTGAAGCAGTCGCTAGAGCTAACATTGATTTGTTAACTACACCAGAATTAAAAAAAGACTTCTTGCAAGCATATCAGCAAGAAAAAGCTAAACATTGGATCAAAGAATACTATCCTGAAATTGATCCTGATGAGCTAGAACATAGAATAGGTAGGTTTGGTTTAAATCCGTGCGGAGAAATAATAGGTAGCAATTTTCACTGTAATTTGTCCGAGATACACTTAAATCAACTAGATCCAGATAACTACAAAGAACAAGAAGAAGCATTCACAGCAGGGGCTTTATCTGTAGCCGCACTGTTAAATCACCAATTCCTCGAACCACGATATCAATACAGTCGGGAATTAGATCCCATTGTCGGTGTTTCCTTTACCGGTTTATTTGATTTCTTCGTTCATGCTTTTGGTGTAGATTGGTTACGCTGGTGGGAAGCAGGAAGACCAGAAACCCCCGCAGGAATTATTTTCAAACGCGGTGAGCAAAAATATCTCAGTTTCTGGAAAGATGTAGTTCATAAAGTAGTTTGGGAATATTGCGATAAACACAATATCAAACGCCCCAATCGTTGTACTACCGTGCAGCCTTCTGGTTGTCTGGATCGCACAGCATTGCGGATATTTGATCAAGGATTGCTCTATGCTGATGAATTGATAGCTCCCGGTAGTGGTGAAACCGTCAACTTAAACTTGAGCGTTCGTAAAGGAATTTCAGTTTCTACAGGTATTGCTAATCAACCCCTGCAACTGATTAAAGTGACTTTAAGCAATGGGCGCATCCTCCGCATGACCCCTAATCACCGTCTTTCCATCAATGGAAATTGGGTTTATGCAGCCGATATGACTTCTGGGATGAAAATTGATTTCAGTCTTGGCGAGTATCAAAATCAGCAAGAAGTCTCCTTACTCAATATCGATCAATTCCAGTACACACGAGAAGGACGACAATTAGAACTCGGTCATAGTCGCGGAGTTACAGCGACCATCATTAAAACACCAACAATTATGTCCCCTGATTTGTCCTACTTCATTGGGGCATTATTTGGAGACGGCTGCTTGAGTCCTCATAAACACCGTATCCGTTTTTGCAGCAATGATTACGCATTACTCGAAAGACTGCAAAAAATCGGACAACAACTTTTTGCTTTGGAGGGACAAATTCGCAAATATTCTGACAGAGAAGCTTTTGAACTATGTTTTGCCAGCGTTCAGCTTTTTAACTGGTTGCAACTTAATGGATTAGCAAAAACAGAAGAAAGCCAAAGCCTCGACAGAATACCCTTAGCAATTCGTTGTTCTTCTCAAGAAAGCATCTTGTCTTTTTTCTGCGGTTTAATTGACACAGACGGTTGTATTCGTTCTACAGGCAGGATGTCTATTGATAGCGCCAGTGAAAAGTTCCTGCGAAATCTTCAGCAAATTGGTGAAGCAGTGGGTCTGTGCTTCTCAATTTTCCATAACACCCAAGGAGAAAACAAGCAAACTCAGAAGGATATGTGGGGTTTATGTCTGAGTCGGATGTTGTCCCAACCCGATGCTTTAGCTTATTTAAACAGCAATAGTCTGAAAGCTCAAGCTCGTCCTCTTCCTTCTCCAAAACGCAGTTTCAAATTTCAACCTTACACTGTCGCATCTGTAGATTGGGAAGAAATCCCCGATTATAGTTACGATTTTGCCGTAGAAGGGATAGATGATAATGACTCCTGGTACTGGCAGGGAGGAATTAAATCTCACAATACCAAATCCCTCTTAACAGGTGCTAGTTCCGGTTGGCATCCCCCCAAAGCCCAAAGATTCATTCGTCGGATTACTTTCCGCAAAAATGACCCTGTAGCCCTAGCTTGTATCGACTATGGTTATAATGTCATTCCTTCCCAATCTGACAAAGACGAAAACGGCAATTTGCTGAATGATCCCTTTGATTACCGTTGTACAGAATGGTTGGTAGAAATTCCCGTGGCTGTATCTTGGGCAGATTTACCTGGTGCTGATGTAATTGATGTATCTAAGTTCTCCGCTTTAGCCCAGTTGGATTTTGTGATGCAGGTTCAGCGTTATTATGTTACCCATAACACTTCAGCTACTTTAGAATTGCGTTCTGAGGAAATTGAGTCTTTAGGAACACGCATCTATGAAGCGATTCAAAATGATGAGGGATATATTTCTGCTGCATTGTTAGCTAGATTTGACGATTTGCAATCTTTCCCCCGTTTACCTTTTGAACCAATTGATCAAATTACATATCAGCGTTTGTGTCAAGAGGTGAAAGTACGTCGCCAAACAGATGATTTTTGTGGGGCTTTAAGTCGTTACGATTTAGGCGAAATGACGGAAGCTGGTCCTAGTGGCTGTGATTCTGATAAATGTATGTTCCCGGAAGTTGAACCAACTGCATAGGTTACTGAGCCTGTCGAAGTAAGATTTTGAAATAATTAACCGTCCAAAAATGGGCGGTTTTTTTAGAAATGTAGGTTGGGTTGAGCGACAGCAAAACCCAACATTATCAGGGTTTTTGTTGGGTTTCCTTACGTCAACCCAACCTACGATATAACAAGGTTTTAGCCTTAACCGAGTAGTAAGTATTGTAATTTAGGAGGTAATTTTACAATGGATAAGTTAAATAAACTCCAATATCTTCACGAGGAATTAATCCTAATTCTTCTATTTTGAGCCATTCATCAGAAGTAAAATTTACATAAATAACTTGTAATTGTTGCCAAATTCGGGCTACAACTTGACTACCTCATTCTTTATTATATAAACGTTTAGATACTCGTAAAATTTGATCTAATAACTCTTCTGAAACGATAACTTCTACAGATGAAGATTGTAAAAAACCAACTGATTCTAATATTTTTCTTTCATAACTATCCTGATTAGCAACACCAATAATATAAATATTAGTGTCTAAAAATAGACGTTGAGGGATATCATGACTCATGGTGATTCTGTGCTTTTAATAAATGTTCTTCAGCCATTTCTTTTTTTACATCTTGGACTAAATCAATAATTTGCTCATGGGAATTATATCCTGTATTATCTAAGGACTCTTTTACCTGTGCTGCTATGTCTAGGGGAATTAATGTTTGTTGTTGGAAATTTTCTGGGTGATTTTTGGTAACAGCTTGTGTTAAAATTAGTTTTAACTCGGACTCTAAAGTACGTCCATGTTGTTCTGCTTGATATCTGAGATTTTCGACTAGGTTGGGTTCTAAGTTATCTAGAATTATTTTCATATTTTATACAGAGTTGTGGTTTGATTTAGATTAATTATAACATTGTAATTATCATCTATCAATTCTATTGTAGAATATACTCAGAAAAGTTAATTTACATTAGATGACTTTTGCTATGAGACTGAAATTCATTCCCAGACGAGTTATCGGTTTTACGTTAAGCTAATATCTACATTTAATCAACATTTCCTATTTTTGTTTTTCAAACATCGTCTTAATCTTGTAAATTCTCTAAATCAGCTAAATCTTGTAATCTACCTGATGCTTGTTTATTTAATTTCAAATTTTCTAAATCAATAAAATTAACAAAAATATCATCAATTTTTATCTCTATTCTGGCCTGATAACAGGTTTTAAAGTCTATTCCATCTGGTGTAGTAATTAAATCAATGCGATTAGGGGGATAACCTAATTGAATAATTTGATCAGCGCATTGGAAATCTTCAGCAGTTAAACCTAAACTACCAAAACCAAATCCCACTAAAGCTTTTATCATTTTTTCAGCATTTTCTTGACTCATTTCGATCCAAATATCAATATCTTTGGTATAGCGAGGGTGTCCATGAATGGCTACTGCATAACCACCAATTACTAAATACTTTACTTGATTATCGTTTAATAATTGTATAAACTCTTTGAAATCTTGGTTCAACATTGTACTGATATTGGTGATATTCTCGACGAATTTCTTCTAGTGCTTCTAAACGTTTTTGATGTGATTGCTTTTGCCAATAATAAAAATCGCTTTTTTGTTGTTTTTGATTAACTTTAGTAACAACTTTTTCCATTGTTTATTTTAATAAAGTGATATTTACATAATTATAACTCATAACTGGCATCTTGGAAACCCCTACATCTTATTTATGAATCAATATTTCCTCTTTTGGCTTTTTCCACTTTCTCAACTTGCTTGGGTGCTTCCATTTCGTTGAATAGTCGGATAGCTTCATTAAAGTAGGTGTTACTATTTTCAACTTCACCCATTTTTTGATATGTTAAGCTAAAGTTAATGTTTTTAATTTAATACTGCCACAGTACGATTTATTTCATAATCAAGTTAAAAATGCCCTAACCAAAGATGGATGGATAATTACTGACGACCCATTTATACTAGAATATAAAGGTTTACGTTTATATGCTGATTTGGGAGCAGAAAAGCTATTTGCTGCCCAGAAGATGCACCAAAAGATCGTGATTGAAATAAAGGTTTTTAACAGTCCTTCTTTAATTACAAAATTGGAAAAAACATTAGGACAATATAATATTTATGTTAGTTTAATCAAAAGGATTAATCCAGAACGTAAATTATATTTAGCGATTCCTGAAGCTGCTTATCAAGACTTTTTTCTCAAACCAGCTATTCAAGATATTTTAAGTGATCAACAGCAGATTAATTACATTATTTTTGATCCAATTCAGGAGGTAATTGTACAATGGATAAGTTAGAAAAATACAGAGAAATTATAGTTAGTATCGTGAAAAAACACGCTCAATATAAACCTAGTCATGGCAAAATTGAGGCTTTATGTATTTGTGATCAAGAATCTGATAATTATTTGTTAATGGATACCGGTTGGGATAAAACAGGTAGAGTTCATGCAGTGGTATTTCATCTGCGAATTATTGATGGTAAAATCTGCATTGAATGGGATGGTACGGAAAGGGGAATAACTGCGGAATTATTGCAATTAGGAGTAGAAAAGGATGATATTATTTTAGGGTTTATTCGTCCTGAATATCGGCAGTTTAGTGATTTTTCTGTGGCTTAAAACACAGCAATTACTAGGGTGCGTCAGATGTCAAAAATCTGTTTATCTGCAAATTTCACGGTTTATCTGCAAATGCCATACCGCAATTGGGACAATGAATATCAAAGCTACTCCAAATAGATGTTCTATGATAGTCCCAATAAGAGCCATGTTTAAATAATTTGGTTGAACAATTCCAACAATAGTCTAAGTGTATTTGGTGTCCACATTCTTTTGATTTACAAGTTGCCGTGTAATAAAATTTGTTTTCACCCCTTCTATGTGTGAGAATGTCTATTTTTTTTCCGCCACAATTCAAACAACATAAATCATTAGTAGGTTTTGGCTCTATTGTATTTCCATTTTTTGCATTTTTATTACTTTCTAAAAGATACTCAAAAGCCATTCCAATTAATTTTTTTAGGTTATCTGTAAAATTTGGTTTGTGCGTAATATATCCATATTTGTGAAATGGAAATGTAGGTTTTTGATCTTCTTCACCAAAATAAATTTTATCACCTCCATGATTTGTCATTTTTACTGGCTTATTTTCACCAGTTAAATCATTACAGGGGTGTAAGATAAAAACATAATAATCCGTGTCACTATATTTATCATTTAAATTCTTAATCTCATAGTTCAAAGATTTTTTGTAATTATAATTTTTAAATTTAGCATCAAGCACAAGATAAATTTTTCTATCATTAATGGATATTTCCAGGATAAAATCAGGTCTTTTATTATTTGGGAGTGTTTTTTGATAATATAAAGTAATTGTTCTACCATTCAAATCTCCTTCAAAATTAATAGTTACCTGATTATTCAAGTTATTATTTTCAGGATTAATAACTTTTAGCAGTGTACGAATATCCTGTAACTTGTATTTAAATCCGTATGGTTCTTTTAATGTCTTAATTATAGAAACTAAACACCACAATTCATAAACTTGAGGTATTTCTCTCATACCATAAGTTGTAGCTTTTTCATAAAGATCAAAAACTTCTAAATCTATTCCCTCAGATTTTAATATTTCTTTATATGAATTTAAGGCATTTCGATAACTTATATTTTGAATAAAAGTCATTGAAGGTGTAAAATCTTGAATATTTTGCCATTTAATAGTTTTAAAAAATGTCTTTTTTCTTCTTTGTTCTATTAATGGTAATAATTTTTGTTGTTCTTTTACAAATTCATCTAAGTCTTTAATTTGCTTTTCAAGTTTTTTTATATCATTCTCTAGAGTTTTGACTTGATTTTTTGTTTCGTTTATGTCTTTTTCCGTTAATATTTGAACCCAGTTATTTGATTCTAATTTTTGTTTATTATTGAGTCGTTGATTTAATATATTTTTTTCAACTTCTATCAAGTATGGTTCTATTTTTTTTATTCCTGTTATCGTAAACTGTAGGTAAATATCTCCTTTATAAGTTTTAATATCATCATTCTTTATAAAAGAAAATTCAAATGTATATCTTTGTTTTTCTTCCAAGTAATTTAAACAGGTATAAGGAAAGTTGATTAGACAAAACGCTGTCTTATCGGTTTTGCACCAGAAGCTATTACTACTATTGGATTTTTTATCTTTATACTTAATTTCTATACTTCCTTTATAAAACTTTTCTTGACTATCAAATTGCATATTAAGACTAATTTCTCGCCATTCCTTCTGCATATTTTGCACTTTTTTTTCTTGCAATGAAATTTCTTCTAGAATTTCTTCCTTGTTAACTTGAGGATTAGGGTTATTTAAGACTTTAATTTTAGCCTTTTTATCATTTATTTTATATTCCAAAGATTCTAACTGTTTTTTAGTATAATTAATATTATTTGAAACAATTTTATATATGCTATTTAACATCAAACATAAATAGCGATTTTCATAAATATCGTAATTTTCAATAAATGTTTTTGAAGGTAAAAACCTAGCACTACCACCAATACTTACTAATTTTCTGTAAGTTTCAGCAATAGGTTTTACTTTCTCTATTTTGGCAATACCTTTTGAGGTTAATAATTCAGATTTAGGAGTTTTTTCAATTGCATCATAGGCTTTTAAAAAATCAATAATTGATTTACTTTCTGAATAACGAAATATTTTATCATAGTATCTTAACTCTAATCTACTAGAAGTTATTTTTGATTTTTGAGATGTGATTAAATTCCATAATTCACCCTCAAAATCATTTTTAAGTTGTTCAAAGTCAAAATCCAGAATGTTGCTATTTATATCAATTGGAATAAAATTTTTAATCTGCTTTAAATTGTCTAAAATGCCAATTTCAATTTTACCAATTGTATTTATAGAAGGACAAGGATGATATCCAATTCCCCTTTGTCCTATCTCCCATTCTTCTTTTTTAATTATCCACAAATCATCTTTCAAATTAAAAAGAGAATCATGATATTTTCCATCACTACCTTTTAAAAATGGTGTGTGCGGTGTTTTTACACAAAATTGAAAATACTTACCATCCTCTTTAGTATAGAGAACAATATCATATTCATAAGTATTTATATTGCCAGGTTTAATTGTTGGTTTCAATGGCCTTGCGCTTTTGGTGATACTTAAATATTTGTCGCGTGACTCCCATTCAATAGAAATCATTAAGACTTCAAAATCTTTCATCATGTCTTTCCTTTATATTATGCAAAAAAGTTAATTTGAGAATTATTTTCTGCGTGTTCGATCATTTCAGATAGGAATTTAATAGCGGGTTCACCTATTTCATCATGCTTATGATAGTCTGGATCGCTAAAAGTATCATACTCTTCACCAAGAAGATCCCGTAAATATTCAAGCATATCTTTTAATACATCTAATTTAGTTTTTTCACTAGCATTTTTAGCTTTTTTTTCTGTATCAAATGATAAGCGCGGCAAGATTTTTTGAGTTATGATACTATTAAGAGAAATTTCATCAAAATAATTTTCATAAACATTATTATTACATTCAGCATAGTTTAGAGATTGACGAATAGACCTAGCACCAAAGTCAATATTTAAAGGTAACATAAATTTTTGATTTATTTCTTTTAAATTCATACAAATGTAGGAATTATCCATTTTAGGATATTCTTCCCTTTGAGAAAAAACAACTGGGTTCACATAAACTGGTACTAACTTCAGATCATATTCTGAATTTTTAAAAAATCTTGTTACCTTTTCTTCATAAAGCAGTGGATTTTCAAACTTCACAATGTGTACACGATCTAATATCTTAGGTGAAAAGTAATTTGTGGTTTCATCTACATTAATAGCACCAATAAACCTGACATTATTCGGTATCTTGATAGTAGATGGAAATTTCAAAATATCCATTAAACGTCTTTTGGTTTTGGTGTGTAATTGCAAAAGCGATTCTTTCTCATTGTTACCAAAAATTTCTAAAAAGCGCGTTCTTGCCTCATCATTGTTTAAAAAGTCCTGCCAAGATTTTATTTCAATATCCTTAGCACTGTTTTCAAGCAGGTTTAATAAAGTCTTAAATTCTGATATGAATAATTCTTCTTCATGTTTGGCATATAATTCAATTTCTGGTTGATTACTGCGTTCTTCTAATTTTGAAAGAAAGTCTGCAAAGTAGTATTCAACTCTTGCTAAATTCATCTCATCCAGGCAAATGAGATATAATTGATCTGGATTGTGAATAGCCTCTACTATTGCTTCTGTGAAAGGTGTAGGCAGAAAAGACATCTGAATAGGGTTATAATATCCCAGCAAATCATCTGAACTTGTCCAATTAAGTTTAACAGGTATAATCTTGGCAACGCCACCTAATGCTTCCGCAAATGCTTTGACAATTTGGGTTTTACCCGAACCTGACAAACCACTCAAAACAATTAAATCATTTGTTCTTAATAGGGTCAAAAAATTTCTGATCTGAAATCTTGTATAAATCAGATTTTTCTGATGAAATAAATATTGATGTACATGATCTGCTAATTGTGCAAAATTACTTTCTAATTCGTTGTCAAAACTTAAATAATTACTAGGAATGACGTATTTTTCTCTGGATAGTGAAATATACTTTCTTTCCTCATCTTCGCTCAAAAATTCTAAGTTTAGGCAAATATTAATCTTTTGCTGAAGAATTTTTATGGTGTTTTCCATTTCCGTTTTTTGATTTATTATTTGGTCAAGTTGTATTTTGTTGGACTCTATTTTTTCACTCAATTCCGATATGAAACTCTCATTTTTTGAAATTTCGGTAATTTTTTGAGCGATTGTTTCCTCGCAATATTTAATTGCCTCATTTAGTTCGTTAATTTCATAATTCTTTTCCTCTATGGCTTTGACAAGACCATTTAATCTTTCTCCCTGTTGAACTCTATCAACAGTAGTTTTTAATAAATAAGGATTGTTCCTTATTTTCTTTTGCTTTAGGCTGGCTAATTCACACTCAAAATAATACCGTTCACCTGGTTCTAATTCATAAGGATCGTAAATATATATACGATCAAGATCATTACCATTAGGATATTTTAGTTCTCGTCCGTTATGATCAAGAACAGATTCAAAAAATCCATAACGACTACCAGGGTTTACGGTTAGCACTCCAGATAATACAAGAGATGAAATTTGATTGTATTCAAGAATGTCCTTAATCAACTCACTATCAGGTTTTGCTAGTAGTTTATTAAATTCCTGTTCATCATTTTCAGTCATAGGCTATTCAATAGTAATTACGTTTTTATGCTTACCAGCAACTAAGATTGGCTGTAACATTAACTTGACTATGGGTGTTGTCAGCGTCCAAGCATTGTTACTGGAAATATTTATACCAATCTTTTACATTTATATAATACACAAGTATCTATCGTTTTTAGCAACTATACTGTAAAAGTCCTCTAGTCTCTAGCCACGCTAATTTTAAAAGAGCGATCGCTCCTGTCAGCTAACGCGATCGCTCTCCTGTATCTATAGAAAACAGATTGATATATACTC
>NZ_JAYGHC010000065.1:20673-27996 GCF_034932285.1 Cronbergia sp. UHCC 0137 | reverse complement strand
TACATTTACAGAAATTTAGGAGGAAAAAAACCGTTGGATATACTTTTAAAAATATCAAACTTGATAGATGCTTGGACTGAACGCATTGGTCGGTTAAGCAGTTGGCTAGTCTTAGTCATGGTTATACTAGGAGTGTGGAACGTTGTAGGCAGATTTTTGGGACGGATGATTGGTATTAACCTTACATCCAACGCTTACATCGAAGCACAATGGTATATATTTGATTTAGTCTTTTTATTAGGCGCGGCTTATACCCTCAAACATAACGAACACGTCCGCGTTGATATATTTTACAGTAATTGGCAGAGTAAACGGAAAGCGATCGCTGATTTAGTAGGAACAATATTTTTTCTCATTCCCTTCTGCATCATGGTGATCATTTTTTCTTGGGATAGCGTTATCGCTTCCTGGCAAATTTGGGAAACATCACCAGATCCAGGTGGTTTACCCCGCTACCCCATTAAAACCATGATTATTGTCGCCTTTATTTTGCTGATTTTCCAGGGTATTTCTCAGGCGATTAAAAATGTAGCTATTCTTCAAGGTAGATTAGAAATGCAGGAGGAAAACCATGACATTAGCTTATGAATGGTTAGGACCCTTCATGTTTGCGGGGGCTTTGGTGTTGCTGTCCTTGGGATATCCAGTAGCCTTTTCCTTGGGTGGTGTGGCAATTTTATTTGGTGCTGTGGGCATAGCTTTAGGTGTTTTTGACCCGGTATTTCTCACAGCCATGCCACAACGGATTTTTGGCATCATGGCCAATTATACCCTATTAGCTATCCCTTATTTCATTTTTATGGGGTCAATGTTGGAGAAATCTGGCATAGCAGAAAGACTGCTAGAAACCATGGGGATTTTATTGGGACGGTTGCGGGGTGGTTTGGCTTTAGCTGTAGTGTTGGTAGGTGCTTTACTAGCAGCCACAACCGGGGTAGTAGCAGCCACAGTGGTAGCCATGGGTTTGATTTCTCTACCGATTATGTTGCGCTATGGGTATAATAAGGAGTTAGCTACTGGGGTGATTGCAGCTTCGGGGACATTGGGACAAATTATCCCCCCTAGCGTGGTTTTGGTAGTATTGGGTGATCAATTGGGTATATCAGTCGGTGATTTGTTCATCGGTTCGCTAATTCCCGGCTTGATGATGGCGGGATCCTTTGCCCTTCATGTGTTAATTATAGCCTATTTGCGGCCAGATGTTGCCCCAGCCTTACCTGCCCAAGTGCGAGAAATTGGTGGTAAAGCCTTGAGGAAACGGGTATTTCAGGTGATGTTACCCCCATTGATTTTGATTTTATTGGTCTTGGGGAGTATATTTTTTGGGATTGCCACACCAACAGAAGCAGGTGCGGTAGGATGTGGAGGAGCGATCGCCCTTGCTGCGGCCAATGGTCAACTCACTCTAGCATCTCTGCGTCAAGTTTGTGACAACACCTTACGAATCACCAGCATGGTAATTTTTATCTTGTTGGGTTCTACAGCCTTTAGTTTAGTGTTTCGGGGATTAAATGGCGATCAATTTATGTTTGATGTCCTGAGTAATCTCCCCGGTGGAAAATTCGGCTTTTTAGCCCTCAGCATGACAGTAGTTTTCCTTTTAGGCTTTTTTATCGACTTTTTTGAAATTGCCTTTATCATCGTTCCTTTATTTGTCCCCGTAGCCCAAACTTTAGGAATTGATTTAGTTTGGTATGGTGTAATCTTAGGTGCAAATCTACAAACATCTTTCCTCACACCACCTTTTGGTTTTGCCTTGTTTTACCTGCGTGGTGTTGCACCGCCAGAAGTCACCACAGGGGATATATATAGAGGTGTAATTCCTTTTATTTTACTGCAATTGTTAGTAGTGATTTTAATTATTGTCTTCCCAGGAATCGTTAGTTTCTTACCTTCTTTGGGAACTTAATCTAGGATTTCTATTTAATTACTGAAATCTATGTTTATGTCACAGATAAAGACGAATTAAACGCAGATTAATGCAGATAAAGGATCAATTACAGATTATTTTTGCAGTAGGTTTCATCGGAAACTGCTAACAATATTCTATCATCTTAGTACAGGACAAAAGCATTAAAAGCCTTGCACAGAAATACTTTTGTATTTTATCTCTGAAACTCTTTCTTGATGACGAAAATGTTTTTTGTCCTGTACATAGTTCCATAGCGTAAGTCCTATTATCTTGTGTTTCCTTACAAAACAATCATGTTAAAAATTCCTGTTTTTCGTTTAAAATCTCAAAAAATTATCTTTTGCTTTTTTTTAATCTTCAGCTTACTCTGTATATTCTACTTAACAAGAGGATTTTATTATTTAATCGTAGATGAAATTGGAGCTAAAGATTTGTATTCTCGTTGGATAGAACAACAATATATCTATCGCGGTTTATATTCTTACGATATCACTGAAGGTTCTCCTCTCGTAGATCCCCAATTAGGACCAGTCAGATCAGGAGGATATCCACCCTGGGCTTTTTTTTCAGGATTTATATTTTTTCCTCCTATTTCTTGGGAACTAACTCGCTGGTATCATGGCCTACTTAATACCATATCTTTAATTATTTTAACAATTTTTGCTTACCAAATTGGCCAACCTTATGGAAACTTAAAGGCCTGGTTTACCGTAGTTGCTTGTTTATCAATTAGTAGTAATGCAACTACCCTTGGTGTTGGCCAGTATGGCGTGATTATTAATGCTTTGTTAATTGGCATATTTTGGTCATTGCAAAAAAATAAGAATTTATTCGCAGGCTTATTTTTAGGATTAGCTTTACTAAAACCAACTATTTCTGCACCTTATTTTTTGATTTTAGTTATTCGTAAAAAAATTGATGCTATATTTACCTGCTGTCTGTATATTTTTATTGCCAGTTCAACCATAGGAATGCTTACTCAAGTTTCTCCTATTTACATGATTGAAAAAATGATCAAGGTTTCTCAATACTATGTTCATAGTGGATATTCTGGAATCAATGTCCTTCTGAACTTAGGGATTAATCCAGCGATCGCTACAATATTATTAGCGATAGTTGCTACTGTTATACTGATAGGCTTACTTTATCTATTTGAGAATAGTTCTTTGCTTTTTCTTTTTGCTGTTGCTGCTGTTATAGGTAGATTATGGACTTACCATCTGATATATGATAATGTGATGTTAGTTTTTTTGCTGTTATCAGTAATCGATCTGACTTTCAATAGACCAAATAAATTAAATATTTTGATATTAACTTTACTATTATTGAGTCTATCACTTCCAGCTAAAATAATCAACTTACCCTATACCCAAATTATCCAAAGCATAATCTGGGTTGTTTCTTTTATTTATCTTCTCGTTTACCAAAAGCAATCTAAAAAAATCAAGTCTAATAACCCAAGTTGCTAGTTATTAATTTTTGGATATTTTCTAGTCTGTAGGGTGTATCAAGTGCAATACACCCCTACTTTGATTTCACAAATTGGATCATCTTTTTTGTGGAGTTCTCCAAATAGAATAATTTAGGCTAATATCACTAATTTTAAAATTCTGATGGACTTTGCTTAGTTCAAAAAAACCTACATTAATCCGTAAGCTCTGTCTAAAATACCTAACGCCTCCCTCAAAAGATAGACCTGACAACCCCAATATTGTTGTAAAATAAACAAGAAAAGGATTCGGAGGGCCAGTTCACTGGTCGTAAGCGTCTATAGAGACTATCTTTGGTAATCTTCAGGGTTTAAAATCCAGCCAGCTTAAACACCTACAGCGGCTGTATCACCAACGCATTCCCGGTGATCACATAACCACATCTGATTTTGCCCAGCGTTTGGCAGCAATTAGTACAGAACTTAATCAACCTGTATGTGCCTACCTCAACCGTCGTGGACAAGTGATCCGGGTGGGGGTAGGCACGCCACGTCAAACCCAAATTCCACCCCTAGAACTACCCCGTTATGGTGCGGAGCGTCTAAGCGGGATTCGTTGTATAGCAACCCATTTGAAACCGGAACCACCCAACGAGGCGGCACTGACAGCGATGGCATTACAACGTTTAGATGCCTTAGTAGTTTTGAATATAACTGGTGCAGGATTTACGCGCCGGGGTGGTGGTGCTACTGGGTACGTGAAAGAAGCTTACTTGGCTAATTTAGTATCCAATAGTAAACAGTTAGTTTTAACTCAGTCTTCAGGCATCACGACCCAAGACTCAGCCCTATATTCCAATATCTCGCCACCATTGAGTTTAGATGCCTTAGTGCAGCAAGATTTTCTAGAGTTAGTAGAAAGTTTAGAAGCCCAATTTTACCGAGACTATATTGCTCAGGAAGTAGACGCTGACCATGATCGGGTGGTGATTGTCGGCGTACTAACTGAGAGAATGAGTCCCCAACAGTTCCAGGACATATTACTAGAATTAGCACGATTGGTAGATACGGCTGGGGGAGATGTATTACAGACACTACAACAAAAGCGATCGCGCATTCATCCCCAAACAGTCATCGGTGAAGGTAAAGTGCAAGAAGTCGCCCTCACAGCCCAAACTTTGGGAGCAAATCTCGTCGTCTTCGACCGTGACCTCTCCCCCGCCCAAATCCGCAACCTAGAAGCGCAAATTGGCATCCGGGTAGTTGACCGCACCGAAGTCATTTTAGATATCTTTGCCCAACGCGCCCAATCTGGTGCAGGTAAATTGCAAGTCGAACTGGCACAATTAGAATATATGATGCCACGACTAGTCGGTAGAGGGCGAACAATGTCACGACTAGGTGGTGGGATAGGAACTCGTGGGCCTGGTGAAACCAAACTAGAAACAGAACGCCGAGCCATTCAGCGCCGCATTTCTCGACTACAACAAGAAGTCAACCAGTTACAAGCCCATCGTTCACGATTACGGCAACGGCGACAACATCGAGAAGTTCCCTCAGTCGCATTAGTAGGTTATACCAACGCAGGTAAATCAACCTTACTCAACGCTCTCACCAACTCTGAAGTTTACACCGCCGACCAACTTTTTGCCACCCTTGACCCCACTACCCGACGCTTGATCATTCCCCAAGCTGAGACGGGTGAACCGCAAGAAACTCTGATGACAGATACAGTAGGGTTTATCCATGAGTTACCCTCCTCCTTAATGGATGCCTTCCGTGCTACCTTAGAAGAAGTCACAGAAGCCGATGCCCTACTGCATTTAGTCGATTTATCCCATCCCGCCTGGTTGAGTCATATTCGCGCAGTGCGGGAAATTTTGGCACAAATGCCCATCACTCCTGGACCAGCTTTGGTAGCCTTTAACAAAATTGATCAAGTTAGTAGTGAAACACTGGCAATAGCTCGTGAAGAGTTTCCCCTAGCAGTATTTATTTCTGCTCGTCAGCGTCTGGGATTAGAAACCCTACGTCAGCGTTTGTCTTTGTTAATTCAATACGCCGTAGATTCTGAATAAGTTTTCTGATAAAGGAAACATTTAACTGTGACAGATTTAGTATATATACTGAATCTGTTTATTTTTTGTAAACCGGAAATAAATTTTTGATAAAGTCCAAGACTCTTTGATATATGACTTCTAATTAGAGGGTATAAACTTAGTAGAAGTATTTTTTACTGGTTGCGTTCCTGTAGAAAAGATAATTTTACACACACGATCCAAACCAAGTTTCATTTACCAAACAGAACCTACTATGAATCTTCGTAACCTATCTGCTATCCTCTTAGCGTCTTTCGGTACAGTTTTAGCCTTTTCCCCAGCCGCTAAAGCTGCCAACTTTACTTCCACAATCCAAGGTACAGATCCCAAAGGTAATATTTTCCTCCAATCTATTACCCAAAACAACACAACATTCAGCAACTTTAATTTTGTCACCAGCGCTACTATTCTAGAAAACGATGCCTGGACTGGTGGCAATAGTGGCGCAGCTAGTACAGATAGAGGTGATAATGCCTCTTCTCCTTTTGCTACTCAAGAAAATTTAGTTGCAAGTAATGCTAGTGATGGAGCTAAAGTTGCTGCTTTCTTAGGTAACAACAACTTAAACAATATCATTGATACCGAAGACACTGGTAAGTTCAAAATGAACGTCAACTTTGCTTCTGCCATTACTGCTGATAGCACTGGTTTAGATAACCTGTTCTTTTTTGAACGTGGTAAAAACAGTCAATTGAAAATCCAAGCTCTTAATGCTACTGGTTCACTAATTGGTAATGCTATGACTCTAAACTCAGCCAATTTTGGCGACGCTGGGTACAGCATTGACACCTTAGAAATTGGCGGATCTCAAACTGTAGGCTCATTCGGCGTTAGCCTTGCAAGTCTAGGAGTTAACAGTCTTTATGGTCTGCAATTAATATCAGAATCTAACTTTAATGGCCCTGACTTTAAAGTAATTGCTAGACAATCTGTAGTTGCTCCCCAAGAAATTCCTGAACCTGGTAATATTGCTGCTTTAGCTCTATTAACCGTTGGTGCTTTGGGTTTACTCAAGAAAAAGTCTTTGGTTCAAGTTTAAACAGACTTAGGGGTGAACGGTTGTTTGCCCCTAAAATTATAGGACTTACCCACTGTACAAAATGCAGATGATATGTATGAAGGAAATTGCCTAGTTTCAGGCTCTTGGAATCGCCTATTAGTGCGGTGCGTCAGATAGAGAAAATCTGTTAGATGCTCAATTATCCGGTCTGACGCACCCTACAAGAGATAAAATCCATCATCCTTATGTAGGGCTTATGCTACGCTACGCTATCAGCAAACCCTAAATTACTTTTTTATCAAAAAGAATACAGGAGTCAGGAGTCAGAAATCAGAATGAATTATATACGACGGGCGGATGTATAATTGGGTTTAAGACCCCCACAAAATCTATGGTTTGGTGGTCAATAAGAAAGTGGTGGGTATGAATCCCCCACTAATTTATTCTGACTCCTGGCTACTGACTCCTGACTCCTTCTTCAATATTATTTTGATTTTCACCAAATGGAATCGGCTACGCTTTTTCAGAAAAGCTGTCTAAAATTAAAAGGTATTATATTGAATTGTGGATTTATGGCTGCTAAGGTAGAAATTTATACTTGGAGTACCTGCCCCTTTTGTAATCGTTCTAAAAGTTTACTCAATCACAAAGGGGTTGATTTTATAGAATACAAAATCGACGGAGATGAGGTAGCAAGGGATAAAATGGCGCAAAGGGCTAATGGAAAGCGTTCCATGCCTCAAATTTTTATCAATGATCAACACATTGGTGGTTGTGATGACATCTATACTTTAGACCATCAAGGCAAGCTGGATGAAATGCTGGCTGTTAATAGTATTTAACTCAAGTTGCTAGTTATTAGTTTTTCGGATATTTTGTAGTC
>NZ_JAYGHC010000065.1:19352-20605 GCF_034932285.1 Cronbergia sp. UHCC 0137 | reverse complement strand
TTTCTGACGCACCTTATTTCACTAAAAAAGCAACTTACGTGATTTAGATTAATTTTCGTTCATTTGGATGAATTATGCGGTTTTGTCTGCTAATGCTCATAAAAAGCTCCCTGTTTAGAGATTACCGAAAAATAAATCATCCAATTTTTTAGTAGTGCGGCCATTGCTAAACCCTTACACCCATACTACAAATAGGGATATTCTTTTAATTTGCAGCGCCTAAAAAATAAATATTATATTCATTATATTCATTATATTCACGGCAATTGAGGTATAAAGGGTGAAACTGGCTTTTATCATTGATTCTATCCATCAGCTTGATCCATGTCATGATACCAGTGTTGCCTTGATGGAAGCAGCGCAAATTTTAGGACACGAAGTTTGGATTACTCAAGCGAACCTGCTGAGTTTTTTAGATGGTAAGGCTTGGGCGATTTTGCAACGGGTGGAAGTTGTACCAGTGCAGTTGGTGGAGGGGCGTTGGTTAGCAGCTAATCCTTGGTATCAATTAAGTGCTAGTTGTTTTGCATCGTTAGAAACAATGGATGCTGTTTTTATGCGGACAGATCCACCTGTGAATGATGCTTACCTCTATGCTACTTATATTTTGGATTATGTTGATCAAAGCAAAACTTTAGTGATTAATAGTCCCCGTGGTATCAGAGGGGCAAATGAAAAGATGTATGCTCTCCAGTTTACAAAGGCAATTCCAGAAACGATTGTCAGTGCTGATAAAGGGGTAATTCGCCAGTTTGTGGAAGCTAAGGGCGCAACGGTGATTAAACCATTGGGAAATAAGGCCGGGGAAGGGGTGTTGTTTTTGCAATCGGGCGATCGCAATTTTAACTCTATTGTGGAACTTAGTACCCTTCAAGGTCGAGTGCCAGTAATGGTACAAAACTATTTACCAGAAGCAAAAGAGGGAGACAAGCGGATTATTTTACTCAATGGTGAACCAATTGGGGCGCTTAACCGTCTGGCGAGTAGCAGTGATTTTCGTAACAACATGGCCACAGGTGGCACAGTTGCTTCTACCCAAATTACTCCCAGGGAACAGGAAATTTGCGCCCAATTAGCCGAAAAACTGCGCCAAGACGGTTTAATTTTTGTCGGTATTGACGTAATTGGTGGTTATTTAACGGAAGTTAATGTCACCAGTCCCACTGGGTTACGGGAGATCGATCGCTTAGATCATACTCGTCTAGGAGAGCAAGTTATTAAATGGGTTGAACAAACTTTGAGCGGTGTTGGCT
>NZ_JAYGHC010000065.1:9856-19203 GCF_034932285.1 Cronbergia sp. UHCC 0137 | reverse complement strand
TAAGGAGTTAGTAGAGAATTACGCCGCTAGTATTATTATTAGCGTTGATGATTTCTTCTTTCTTGCTCGTACCACTACTCCCATAAGGGTTTAAGGAAGACATATTCGGGAAACCTTCACCTAATACATTAGACATTTTAACTAATTTATTAGGCTGAAATTTCCCACCAGCTAAATATTGCTGTTGTTCTGTTGATAAGTCAACAATCAACTGTAATTTGAAAGTTTTTCCTAACATGGATTATAGCCTCACTTACTTAGAATGACATTTACCTAAGTAATCAACTATAAGCATTATTGATCATAAATTCTTAGATCCAAAGATATATAAACGGTTGAATTTTTGGCAGTTGGTATTTATGAATAAACTGGTAATGGTAGAGGTATGGTGATAGTAATGGCATTTTTGGGGGTGAATTCAGGTCTAGTAGAGGGATCTAGAGGATCTAAACGAGCTAATTTAGTTTTAGGTAAATCAGGGTAAAAGGGCGTTAAACCCACCCCTTGATAGGTTTCTGAAGAGGGAATAATTTGATAATTTTTATCTGTATCTAGAGGATTAGTATTTGTTCCACCATATATTTGTTCGGCTCTAGCATCGGTTAAAGTGGATAGATAAATTTCCCCTTGGGGTGGGAAATCATTAAGACAAGGTGATGGTTTGGAGTAGCTTTTTTTAGTAGCAAACATTTTTTCAGCAAATTTTAATTAGATACATTGTTAGAATAAATGAAACAAATTCTATTTAAAATAAACCTTGAGAAATAATTCTTAGGGAATAAATAAAATGATTTATCTTTCCTCTATCTGCTGGTTTAAATTTACAAATCAATAGTTGGAGAATGTGGAGATAGGTAAGGGTTTAGTCAACTTAAGCCCCGGCGACTGGAAGTCGCGGCTACACAAACAAAGTCCGCCTGCGCGGACTCAGGAAAAATCGAGGATTTAAAACCCACGGAGGTGGGTTTTACCTGTGTAGATGCGGTTTCTAACCGCCGATTTAATCTTAAGTTGACGAACCCCCTACGTTACGTTGAAGTTTTTCGCAATTTTGTCAAAGCTCAAATCTCAGCGTATTGCGTACAATTAAGCCGGATAAATCCTTAAACGCCGATTTGGTTCTTCACCAAAACTATCTGATTTGAGCCGATAATGTTCTACCAACTCATGTTGCATTTTGCGGACTTGAGAAGAACGAGGTAATAATTCGACTGGCTGACCTTTGGGAATAACAATTTGCTCAACTGCAAGTCTGGCTTCCTCTAAAGCGTCCATCTCATCATCACTACCACTGTGTAAAAACAGTTGTAATTCTCTGTCATCTCCCATTTCCGGGTCATCAATGTTGAGTAACCGCCGCAAACCGCGAGTAATTTGGGGAATGGTGCTGGCCTTGATCACATGAATTGGTAGATGACGGGCTTTGGCCATTTGCCTTAATTTTGCGTGATTTTTGATGTGCGATCGCAATGCTAAAATTGCATCAGCATTATCTATGTCTTTTGTCAAGATCACAGGCAAAGTTAAGACACTAATCACCTGTTCCAATTGATGGCGACTGACTCCATAGGGGTAAACGTGCAATGGCAAATCTTCACCGTTGGGTCCAGCGATTTTAGTGGTGGTGAAATCAAAACCTTCTGAATAATCAAAAGATTCATCTAACAACCGATCAAATTCACTATGCCTCGTTACCCGTTCCCGTTCCACAGTCAAAGGGGGTACAGCTACCATTTGCCCAGAGGAACGCCAGCCGTTGGCTTGTCGTAGGGGGGGGAAACATTCCTCTCCACCAACTAAATTTCCACCACGGCCATTGACAACTACCAACGGTCTGGTAATTGCCACTTTCCCCTCTTCATCAACGGTTCTAGTTTGGGGATTAGGTTGACGACCCCGCAACAAATTATCTACTGTGTCAGAAACACTTTCGTGTACTACCCAACGTTGTCTCTCCAGCATTTCCACAGCAATCTCAAAGGTTGGTGGGGCTTTGCGTTCCAGCACCGTTTTTTGAGAACCGCGTCTTCTAGCTTCGTCATCTCCTAAAGTCACAGCTTGGATTCCCCCGACCAAATCGCAGAGGGTGGGGTTTTTGATCAGATTTTCGATCTGGTTGCCGTGGGCTGTTCCTACCAATTGCACACCACGTTCAGCAATGGTACGAGCCGCTAAAGCTTCCAATTCTGTGCCAATTTCATCAATGACAATCACCTCTGGCATATGGTTTTCCACTGCCTCAATCATCACTTGATGCTGTTGATCTGGATGGGCTACTTGCATTCTGCGAGCGCGACCAATGGCAGGATGGGCAATATCACCATCTCCAGCGATTTCGTTGGAGGTGTCGATAATTACCACTCGTTTATGGAGGTCATCGGCTAATACCCGGGCGATTTCCCGCAGTGCGGTTGTTTTACCGACTCCTGGACGACCGAGCATCAAAATCGACTTACCAGTTTCCACCAAATCACGGATCATGCCGATAGTGCCAAATACCGCCCGACCTACACGACAGGTCAAACCGATAATTTTACCGGTGCGGTTGCGGATGGCGCTGATGCGATGCAATGTTTGCTCAATTCCTGCCCGATTATCTCCGCCAAATATGCCGACTCGTTGAATGCAATCATCTATCTGTGCCTGAGTGATTGGTGTTTCGCTCAGATACTCAGCTTGGTAAGGAAAGCGAGCTTCTGGACGACGACCTAAATCCAAGACCACTTCTACTAAAATATCTCGTTTAGGATGATTCTCTAGCACTTCTCGTAGGTCTTGGGGCAATATGTCTAATAACTTTTGGAGATCTTCTGTAATCGTCATGCTTTCTATGGTGACGTTTTTAGAGATGAACGAGCGATTAGCGATCGCTGGGACTTGAGTTGGGAAACGAGAGAATGGGCAAGTTCTACAGCCTGCCAGAGTAATTCTGGTTCCTGTTCCAGGTGGAGAGTTGCCTTAACACTTGTGTTGCTCACCTCCTTTTTTTCTAACTGCTCAATAATTGGGGATAGCAATACACGGGCGTAGCTACCGTAGGCGATGCCGGAGATGTGGGAAGGTTTTTCTTCCCAGTCTCTTTCATCTTTACATTTTGGGAGCAGTCCCATTGCTTTTAATTTAGCAACGGTGTAGCTGTTTGTGCCACCTGCTAACTGCACATATCCTTCTAAATTTGCTGCCAAAACTTTTTGCCCTAGTTTTACTGTGGCGATGGTGGTTCCATCTCCAATATCACCACTCATGGGGCGACCGTCGGTTTGCCAAATTAATATAGGGGGACGGGGGACGATGAGGTGATAAATTGCTTGCAGGTAATCAATTAATCCTTCACCATCAGGACAACTGACGGCTACTAATTTTAATTGATGGGACCAGGGGGCGATCGCTTGCCATAATCGTTCAAATTCTGCCAAACGCCCGACTTGAGTGTGTATTTCAATGGCATCTACCCCCGTTGACATAATCAATGGCGCGATCGCTCTTGGTGTTGACACATAAGAATCTGTATAAATTATACTGTATGGACAGACAGGAAGGCAACGTCCACAGCCATAACATTTTTGAGCAATAACTCCTGAAAAATCATTGTCTATACTTTTAAATACAATGGCCTGAGCAGGACAAATTTTTTCACAAGGTCTAGGACAGCCCGGGGGACAACAGCTAGGGTCAAATTGTGCTTTGCGAAAGTGTGGGTCTTCTCCATCATTTAAGCTGACCATTAACAAGGGTAGGTTTCCTTTGTAGTCAAAGCCCCGTTTTTGAGCATCCTGTCCTAAATTTTTAGCTACTAATAAAGCTTCTTTGACTGCGTTAATTACCGCCGGATCCGCTGCCACATCTATGCAGTCAGCGCCCGCTAAAGTGTAGGCTAATGCTAAACTTCTGACCGCAGGTAAATGTTGGTAACTGGCTCCACAAATCAGCTTGAACCAGTGGCCTTGTTTTAGAGATTGTAAAGGGGCTAACAGATTGGTCACTCTTCTATTATGCTTTTTTCTGAATGAAAATAACAGTTTAGTTTTAAAAAAAACTTGGTTCTACCGTACTTGTTATGCTAAATGGTCGGTAAGAGGGAACAGGGAACAGAAAAAACTCATGTTTAAAAACATGAGATTGAAATAATCACACTGTTTTTTTTCGTGCTACGGATCTTGTAAAAACATCCTTTTTTTGACTGAGCTTTAAACTCAGAACTAAAGTTTCTTATTTGTTCCCTGTTCCCTCTCTCAACGAATGAATTTAATTTTGTCCAACTACTTAAAAGTATGTTACGTGATTTTATCAACCGAGAACAACTATTAACCTACCTGCGAGAACAATTTCCTGAAGCCGCAGAAAGAGATAACCACACTACCACCACAATAGGGGGAAGACAAGCAGCAGAGGAAATACTAGAAAAAGTAGACCCCATCAACTACGCTAAAACACGTAACCTATTAACAGGTGCAGTTACCAGACTTTCACCTTATATTCGTCATGGTGTTTTGAATTTAAGAGAAATTCGTGAACATATCTTAGAACAGGTTAAAAATCCAGAAGATGCCACCAAACTGATCAACGAATTAGGTTGGCGCGATTATTGGCAACGATTATATGTTAAACTAGGGACGGGAATTTGGCAAAATCAGGAAGAATACAAAACCGGTTACAAATCCCAAGATTACGCAGCAGAATTACCCCAAGATATCAGAGAAAGTCAAACAGGGAGAATTTGCATCGACAACTTGAGTCGTGACCTGAGAGAAAACGGCTATTTACACAATCATGCTAGAATGTGGTTAGCCGCCTATATCTTCCATTGGCGACATATTCAGTGGCAAACAGGCGCGAAATGGTTTCTCCAACACCTACTGGATGGCGACCCAGCGAGTAATAATATGTCATGGCAGTGGGTAGCCAGTACCTTTAGCCACAAACCTTATTTTTTCAACCGCGAAAACCTAGAACGTTACACCCAAGGCGTTTATTGTCGTCAATGTCCACTTTACGGTCATTGTGACTTTGAGGGTAGCTACGAAGAACTAGAACAGCGACTTTTTCCCCAAGGCGAATTTACTCGCAAACCCAACAGTCAAAGCTGGCAACAGGGAAAGAAGCGTTAGTCATGTCTAGTTTAACAGAACTTACGCCTTATTCCTCTGTGTCCTCTGCGTCTCTGTGGTTAGTTATTCCGTAACTCTTGTGAAAGTCTAGTTTAATTGAGAAACAGTTAATTTTTGCTGAAGTGACACAGATAAGGACTAAACTTAAAAGTCTTGTACAGCCAAACTTATAACTTTTAAATGAAGTAATCATGTCCAAGGTTCTCGTTTCCGATCCAATTGACCAAGCTGGTATTGATATTCTTTCCCAAGTTGCGACCGTTGATATCAAAACAGGTCTTAAACCAGCAGAATTGATAGAAATTATTGGTGAGTATGACGCATTGATGATCCGTTCTGGAACCCGCGTCACTCAAGAAATTATAGAAGCTGGCACACAATTAAAAATTATTGGTCGTGCTGGTGTGGGTGTGGATAACGTCGATGTACCTGCTGCTACCCGTCGAGGGATTGTCGTAGTTAATTCCCCAGAAGGTAATACCATTGCTGCGGCTGAACACGCCCTAGCGATGATGCTATCTTTATCTCGTCATATCCCCGATGCTAACGCTTCAGTAAAACGCGGTGAGTGGGATCGTAAAACTTTTGTCGGTGCAGAAGTTTACAAAAAAAGTCTCGGCATTGTCGGGTTAGGTAAAATCGGTTCTCACGTTGCGGCCGTCGCTAGAGCAATGGGAATGAAGCTGTTAGCTTATGATCCGTTTATTTCTACAGAACGAGCCGAACAAATTGGCTGTCAGTTGGTGGATTTAGATTTGCTGATGCAGCAGGCAGATTATATCACATTGCACATCCCCAAAACCCCAGAAACTACCCACCTAATTAACGCCACAACTTTGGCGAAAATGAAACCCACAGCCCGGATTATTAACTGCGCTCGTGGTGGGATTATTGATGAAGCAGCATTAGCGGCAGCGATCAAAGAGGGTAAAATTGCTGGGGCGGCCTTAGACGTATTTGAGTCCGAACCACTGGCAGAATCGGAATTGCGATCGCTCGGTAAAGAAGTCATCCTCACACCCCACTTAGGTGCATCTACCACCGAAGCTCAAGTCAACGTGGCCATAGACGTAGCCGAACAAATTCGGGATGTGATTTTAGGACTCCCAGCCCGTTCTGCTGTCAACATTCCCGGACTTAGTCCCGATGTGTTGGAAGAACTCAAACCCTATATGCAGTTGGCTGAAACCTTGGGTAACTTGGTAGGACAACTAGCCGGGGGACGGGTAGAAACCCTAAATGTACGACTACAAGGAGAATTGGCAACTAACAAAAGTCAACCCTTGGTAGTGGCATCCCTGAAAGGACTACTTTATCAAGCCCTACGGGAAAGAGTCAATTATGTCAACGCCAGCATAGAAGCCAAGGAAAGGGGTATTCGCGTCATTGAAACCAGGGATGCCTCAGCCCGTGACTATGCCGGTTCACTGCATCTAGAAGCCACAGGAACTTTAGGTACCCACTCTGTCACAGGCGCTTTGTTAGGTGATAAGGAAATTCACCTCACCGACGTTGATGGTTTCCCGATTAACGTCCCACCAACCAAATATATGCTGTTCACCCTGCACCGAGATATGCCAGGAATTATCGGGAAATTAGGTTCTCTCCTGGGCAGTTTTAATGTCAATATTGCTAGTATGCAGGTAGGCCGTAAAATTGTCCGAGGCGACGCGGTGATGGCTCTCAGTATTGATGATCCCTTACCCGATGGCATTTTGGATGAAATTCTTAAAGTACCTGGCATCCGCGATGCTTACACAGTAACACTTTAATTGTGGATTTTGGGTTTTGGATGGAGAATACTGAGCAGGTGACAGGTAATAGTTCTATTACCCTTTCCTTGTTGCCATTCTTCATCTAAAATCTAGAAGCTCAGTCTAAAATTTTATGGCAAATACTTGGTGGGAATTAAAGATTTTATGTGAGCCAGACCTGGAAGATCTAATCTTTTGGCGACTGGAGGGTTTTGGCTGTCGTGGGACAGCTAGTGAAAGCAAAAATAACTCCTCACTGATGAAGGCTTACTTGCCTAGCTCCCAAGTACAGTTATTAGATTTGGCCGCCCTGCTACTATGGCTACGTCAAGATGCTATGTGTATAGGTTTGCCCGCTCCTATTTTACATTGGCATCTGATTGATGAGGAAGACTGGGCGAGTAGTTGGAAACAATATTGGCAACCTTTAGAAGTGGGCGATCGCTTTCTGATTAATCCGGCCTGGTTAGCATTACCTGAATCCAGAGAAAGGTTAGTAATTCGTCTCGATCCCGGTGTGGCATTTGGTACGGGCAACCACGCCACAACCCAATTGTGTTTAGAATCTCTGGAAATGCGTCTGGCTGATGTTCCTACCTCTTTTGTCGGTAAGTCTGACGCAAAAGAACCCCCGATTATTGCGGATATTGGCTGTGGTTCTGGTATCCTTTCTATAGGTGCCGTTTTACTAGGAGCAATGAAAGTTTATGCGGTTGATAATGATCCTTTAGCGGTACAATCAACTTTTAGTAATCGTGCTTTAAACGATATTAATTCAGAACAATTAGAAGCAGCTTTGGGAAGTGTAGAAGCTTTGAAAGAACTGATTCAAAAACCAGTCGATGGAATTGTTTGTAATATTTTGGCTGATGTAATTATTGAATTAATTCCCGAAATGAATGCTATAGTCAAACCAGCTACCTGGGGCATTTTCAGTGGAATTTTACTAGAGCAATCCAAAGCCGTAGCAGATGTTTTAGAGCAAAATGGCTGGGTTGTTGCTACTCTTTGGAAAAGAAAAGAATGGTGTTGTTTGAATGCACGATGTTCTTGAAAATTCTGGTTTTACGGTGCTTGTGATGCTAAATGGTCGGTAACAGGGAACAGGGAACAGGGGAAAAAGACAATATTTAACTGTGTTTTTGCTGAAACTGGTTCATTAACCAAGCTCCAACTTCCGATTGACTCATATTACGACTACGGCGTAAAGCTTCTTCTAAAATTGCAATTACCAAACCAGGAAATACCTGTGATTCTTGAATACGTTTACTACCTTGATCTGCCATAGTATAAGCGATGATTTGGGCATTTTGGACATCTACCACCCAATATTCAGCCACACCTAAATCTTCGTAGAGCGATCGCTTTGTCCCCAAATCATCCAGGAGAGATGTTTTAGCAATCTCAATCACTAAATCTGGTGCAGGATAGAGATCAAGTTGGACAATACCTGTGCCAGTAGGGATAGATTGGGCGCGTTCTCTGAGATAATATGCTACATCAGGCTGACAGTCTTGAATACCAGTTTTACGAAAAGTAGTAGTGTCTAAACCCGTTGCCACAATCCCTTTCAGTGTCGCAAATAAAGTTACGGCGAAAATAATTATAACATGATCTTTACCATGATCAAAACTAACTGGTGTCATTTCCAGCTTCATATACCCTTTGTAGTAATAACTCTTCCCTTTCTCGTTGACCAAGTTAATAATTATCTGCTCATATTTATCCCAAGAAGTGTAAATCCATGTATCGGTCGGTAACTGGGTTGGTAACTCGATCATTTTCTCGCCCTCTCGCCAAAACGAAAATTTTTGTTTCTTCGCAAAATTCGCTGCTATCTACTCTATTGCGAAGACAAAATAAAAGAAAGGCAAAAAAATTCGCATTGCTGAATTAATGTATAAACTGTTATTTCTATCTTTTTGCTTTTGCATCATTGTTTGAGCTTTTCATACCTTAAATTCAGCAACGCTTAAAAATTAAATCACAGCTTGTAAATGTTGTATTAATTGTGCTGCTTGCATTACACCCTCAATCCGATCTATGGGCTTACCCTCCTTAAATAATACCAAAGTTGGTAGAGCATAAATTTGATACTGAGTTGCTAATTCAGTATACTTTTCCGTGTCAATCTTCACAATCCGTAATTTATCTCTAAGTTGAAGATTGACTTGCTCTAAAATAGGCACCATCATCTGACAAGGACCACACCAGTCAGCATAAAAATCTACCAAAACAGGTAAATCAGAACCAGAAAGCATCTCTTCAAAGTTGTTGAATTGTTTTTTAATAGTCATCTCACACAAGCCGTTTTGCTATGTTTCTTTCAATGGTAATTCTTAGGCGATCGAATCGGTATATTTTCATATTTTTTTTAGACGATTCTGTATCTGAGAGAAATTCCATCACCACAGCCATAAATACCTCTTAAATAGGGTTTGCCGCGTTAGGCATAAAAGTCTTTTCATTAGGGCTAGGAGTCAGG
>NZ_JAYGHC010000065.1:8231-9725 GCF_034932285.1 Cronbergia sp. UHCC 0137 | reverse complement strand
CAGTTTTAGCTTTATATGCCTAACGGCACGCTACGCTATCAGCAAGCCCTAAATAACTGTTGAGGCCTTTTGTATAATTATAAAACTTATGCAAGATTAAGGTATGTTCGTCATTCCAACAGTCGGGAGGCAACCTCAAACCTTTCTGTTTCGTTTATACCTAACAATAAAGCCCACTTACACGGTTGAATAAGTGGACTTTTTAGAAATTTTAAGTGGATCCGAGCAGAGTCGAACTGCTGTCCAAATTGGGTATTGACCCCCCGCTCGTTCACAGGTTTAGCCTATCTAACCCTCAAGGCGGGAATCGTTCATTATCCCGAACGTAGGATGCTCTGATTTAATCTTAGCCAGTAAGCCAACCAGAGAACGCTTACTAGAGCATCCGTTGGGGTTTGGTCTGTAGCCTTTAACGGAGTCAGACTAGAGACGCTCGGACCTGTGAGAGGTTTTTAGGCAGCTACTAGAGCTTCCCGACGAGCAAATTTTACGATATTGTTCGCATTTACTTTTTTTTCGAGCCTTTGATTTCCGAGAGGAGACTCACTCTCGACCTGAATCACAGAGTAGCTTTCGCCAACCTGTCGAAACCGTTACGGACCCATGTATGTTCTATGTTTTTATTATAGTCTACAATTTTGGAATTTGACAATCAAACTTGATTGCTTTTGATTTAAGTAGGTGGGTAGGGGGGCAGGCTCACAAGGGTAGGTATTTTACATTGTCGTAAGGGCAAGACTTGGAGGACAAGGTAGACAAGGCGACAAGGGAGGAAAATCCTATAAATCATGTACGATTGGTCACAAAAACTGACGCTCAACAGACCATTTTTTGTATAAAATCTTCCTTGTCTACAATACCTCCTTGTCTTCCAAGTCCTGCCTTCACCCAATTGTGAAAAACCTACACCTGTCAGGGGGGCAGGGGGGTTTTAGGCTCGTTCAGTTTTCTTCACATAGTTATGTTTATTTGCAATCACTGACTAATCATCCATGATTTATTCAGGAAATCTATAAATAATTCCTTCGTTGTCACTGGTTTCAAAATTAGCATTTAGTTGTTTAGCTTTTTCATCTAAATATTGTTTAGCTTCTTCTATAGGTATTTGAGCAGCTAAGGCAAATTTTGTAACCGTAACTCTTCCTTCTTTTTGTTGTAATAAATGCAGAAATAGTTGCTCTCTTTCTAATTGCAATTGTTTAATTTTCTGTTGATGCTGCTGGCGTAAACCCCAAATAATCCATGTTCCTACAGATGTTGATGGTATACCAAATAGAACTATTGCCGCTAATGCGCCTTCTTTATCTTGATTGGGTTTACGAGAATCTATTAATTCTATAGTGCCTACTAAAAGTATGTTCAACCCAATGACTAAAAATGAACCTGCAAATATTTTTTTGATGATTTTCATGGATTTTTATAAAATTTTGCTGATCAATTAAGTAGGGTTTGATGAAAAAGTCTTTTCATTAGGGTTAGGAGTCAGAAGTCAGG
>NZ_JAYGHC010000065.1:0-8109 GCF_034932285.1 Cronbergia sp. UHCC 0137 | reverse complement strand
CAGTTTTAGCTTTATTCACTAAGCCCTAAGTAGGTTGACTTTAAAGATTGTCGTTGGGTTCAGGCATTTCTTTTCTTTTTGACATCAAATAAAGCAACTATGTCTTTAGATAGATGACATATTTTTGCTCTCATCGTAAACTACTGAAAATGCCCTATTTATGACTAAAAATCATCAAGGGCGTTTAATATTTATCACTTGCTTTGATTTATGCCAAGCAAATCTTTCTCATGACTGGTCTAAATCGTCTATTTGCTTGATGGCGTAATTAGCGATCGCTAAACTCATTTTAGCCTGTTCTATTGGTGACAAATCTAACCATTCCCTCCCTTCTATATTACTGATGACAGATGACGAATTTTGTGATTCACTTCGCATTGAATAGGCAAAGGGACGGGCTAAAACTAACAAATCATCAATTTGTAAAGTTGGGAATAAATCCCGTACACAAGAAACTAATTTTTCGTTGGTTGGTTGTTGTAAAGAAAACACCTCAGCCACTTTTTGGCTAATGGCATTCAGCCAAGTTAGGGGAACAGCAGCAGAAAAGGCTTGATGTAAAGATGTTTGTAGATAGTGTTTTAGGTTAGTAGGGGCAGCTTGAGACCAAATTGTATCTAAATGATCATAAAAATTGGGCGATCGCCTTGTCAATTCATCTGCTAACCAATCCTGGCTGGCAAACTGTTGATCTAGTTGCTGAAAATAACCCTCTGATTCCTCATCAGCAGGATTCCAGGGATAGGTAGTATCTTCCGGTTCTAACAGAGTTGATAATATCTCTAAATCAATTAGAGAAGGGTGAGAAGTATTGATGTGATTAGTCATTTTTTTCACCTTACGATTAATTAACCTTGCTGACAGCTACAAGTGGAAGAATTGAATTTCCGCATCTAATCAACTTTTGGCATAAATATTTTTTTAGAGTAGGAGTCAGGAGTCAGGAGTCAGGAGTCAGGAGTCAGGAGGAAGAAAGGGGATGAGAGAGAATATTTTTCTTGGCTATCCCAAAATCAATCCTGTAAAAATTAGGAATTGAACAGAAATTAGATTTTTTCAATTATAAATTCCCAAATTTCACCTTTAGCACTGCCAAATTTTAATTGCATTCCCGATGTTAAGGAAATTTCTTCGCGCATAACTCGTTGCCAACCATTGGAGTTTAAGTACCAAGTTGTACCGTAGGTAGAAAAATCTTGCAGATAATAGGCCGATACTGAGTCAGTACCATTGTGATTATTGCGGCAGAGGATTTCGGCATGGCGTTTAGAAACATAAGTTTCAGGGATAATAATATCATTGTCTTTAGTGCGACCAATGCGGGTAACTCCAGAACGTAATAACCAAATTTGACCTCCTGGAGAGAGCGATCGCAAACAGGCATGAGGCAAAGGGGAAAATGTGCCAGAAATGCTACTTTCTGGTAGTTCTGTAATGCCTTCCTCAACAGTTTTAATCAAATCTCCATTAAAATCAGGATGTAAATAAAGAACGGGTAATGTCCAAGCTGGCTGGTTAAATTTATATACTGTTAATAGTTCTTGCCTAGCTGCGGCCACTGCTTCATCAATTCGCTTGCGCGATCGCAGCGCTTCGGCAAAAGCCCGAATAAAACTGCAACTTTCTTCATCAGCAATTTCATCACGCATTCCTACCACCGCCGGCACACCATGACGAATTAACACTTCTGCCAAACTACTAGCGGGTATGGCTTGATGATTAATTGCGGCTGGTTGCGCGCCCCAACAGGCATTAAACACCCCTAATTTTACTCCGGCTCGATTCAAAACTTGGGCTAATTCGATGCCGTTTAAGGTCATATCTGCCGATAAAAATAATAACCCGCCGTCCGGGGCTGGTAAACCATGTCCGGCATAAAAAAAGACATTATAAAGTTTCTTTTCTAATTCTTGAATTAACTCTTGGGGGGTAGGTTGCAAGAGTGTTTTAACAATACAAGGTGCATATCCAGAAGCATTACTAGAACCTGGGGTACAATCCATCAAGATTTTTTCTAGCAAAGCCGCTTCTTGATCTAACTGTAATTTCTGATTATGGCCTAAAACCAAAAGAACGTTTAAACCTTTATCGGTTCGTAACTCTGATAGGGGTTCGACTTCGTTGGTAGTGCGACTAAATAAAATATCTTGGGATAGAGAAATGGCTGATTGACCGGCTTCACGCTGCATAATTTCCCAAGGTAAAGCGATCAAATCGGGGTCACGGATTTCTAATTGCAAGCGTAACCTGGTATTTTGACCCATGGCAATGCCCCGACTGCGTTCTAAACTACTGAGAATTTCTTTGTCAAATAACCAACGCCATAAACTTATGCCCAAGGATTGCATTAACCGACTGCTGTATGGACTGGTGCTTTGAGTCGGGGGGGCTAAACTGAGATCAATTGGTATTGTGTTGATTTCGGAGGTTGAGGGAAGAATATTCAAGGGGCTATGATTGGTGAACATTTGCTGCCATTCTTCCCAAATTTGAGCCAGTTCAACCGAAAAAACGCAGTCATGCATACCATAGCCGCTAGGATAGGGAGCTTTGACCACCCAAATTGCGAAGTTATCACTGCTAGTATTTCTTAGACGAGCGATCGCTAAATTCAGGGAGGGCATGGTTTCATCAGAAATGATACACTAAAAACGAGTTTTTACATTATCTCAGGTTATTACGAATTTAAGCAATTCCAAATTCAAAAATTTAGGAGCAGTATTCAGGATGACGATTAGACAACTTCCATAATTGTCGGTAAACTGGATGATTCAACAGGATAGTTTGTAATAAAAAGTTCCTTACCTTTGTCTGCCTTATTTTGTTTATAGTTGTTCATCCCATATTGCAACTCCCATTCATAAATGTAGGCAAAAGAAAAGTTTTCCCGCACTTGCTCACAATTATCGTAAGTAATCAACCATTTGTGTGAACACTCTGATATCAGTTTAACAAAACGAGAATGGTCAAAACAGGTATGCAAATCGCCTCTTTTTCCATATAACTTAGATTGGGTATTACTCAGATAAGGTGGATCTAGAAAGATAAATACATCTTCTCCAGGTTCACTCAGTAGGGTGCTGTAGTCGAAGTTAGTCACACGGGTATTAACAAAGCAACCATCCAAAGCTGCTAATCGCTCAATCGAAGAGTCTGTAAATCGTCCTTTGAAGGAAGCATCGGAGTAACCCCCACTCTCAATTGTTCCCGAAAAGGTAATCCGGTTAAGAACAAAAAACCGCACAGAGCGCTCAAGTGGATTCATGGTACTTGTATCTGCGGCAGCGAGGGATTTAAATAAGGAACGTCCATCGGTTGTCTGATGTTTAATTTCCCACACTGACTCAACAAGCTCTGATAGATTGGTTTTGACCTGATGCCAGAAATAGTATAGTTCTGAGTTTAGATCATTAACCCAGCAAGGCGTACTAGGGTACTTTTGTAGAACATGAAAAAATACAGAACCTCCGCCAACAAAAGGCTCACGAAATTCTCTAAATGTAGGAGGTAGATAGTAAGCAATTTGAGGAATTGCCTTTTGCTTACCACCAGGATAACGTAATGGACTTTTAAGCACAATGGATGATCGTACCAGGAAGTTTATCTACTCAGTAGTTAAATAAATGTTAGTGACATCTTGCTTATTCTGATCCGGTGGTCGATACTATCAGCAAAATTAAACATTTAGAGTAAAATAAAAAACAATGCAGTCAGCATTTATATAAATACCAACTGCAAAACTTTAATGGGCAGTACCAGACTCGAACTGATGACATCCTGCTTGTAAGGCAGGCGCTCTACCAACTGAGCTAACCGCCCGTTTTTGTCACTTATTTAATATAGCATAGGCTTTGGAAATTATGCAAGTGTTTTGGATAATTTTTTTTCTGGTGTGGTGAAGATGTCGATTCTGGAAGATTAATCATGGTTCATGGTGGGTTATACTGACTGATGTTTTAATTTTAATTTTGCCAAGATGCCCTCTGGAAAGACGCACGATCGCATTACTCTCTGGTCTTTGCCTTTTGTGACGGGTATGACTTTCGTTTGGACTCGTAGCGGTAATTTAACTTTGTTGGTGGCTGGTGGGTTTATGTTTGGGGGCTTGATGTTCGGCCCGGATTTGGATATTTATTCGGTGCAGTTTCAACGCTGGGGGGTTGTACGCTGGATTTGGCTACCTTATCAAAAAAGTCTGCGTCATCGTTCTTTTTTATCTCATGGTCCGATTATTGGAACGATGTTACGGGTGGTTTATTTGCTGGTTCTGCTGTTGGTAGTAGGGGTTTTGCTGTTGGTGGTGGGGACGAAGTTGGGAAATGTGAGTTTGAATTGGGGAGATTTGGGTTTGGGTGTGGGGCGATCGCTCTCTGTTTATTCTAGAGAATTTCTGGCTCTGTTTGTGGGGTGTGAACTGGGCGCTATGAGTCATTATCTCAGTGATTGGGGCGGTTCGGCTTACAAACGTTTCCAAAAGCAAGGGATTCGGGGTTTACTTCCTCATGGTAAAGTGAAGAAAACTAAAGTTACTCGCAGTAAAGGCAGTTCTCGGACTCGAAAAAATATTAAAGAGTAATATATACTAAAAACAGCAAGGAAACTATACTAAATCTTTGAAAATTAGTTATGAGTGTATTGTCTATTAAAGAACAGTTGGAAAATCTCCATGATATTGATGATTATTTATGGCTAGAAACAACTATTAAGCTGTTGAAAGAAAATCGCCTAGAAGAACTAGATGTTAAAAATTTAATTGAGGAATTGGAAGATTTGGGGAGAAGAGATAAAAATAAAGCTGAAAGTTTATTAGAGCAAGTTATACGCCATCTTTTATTCCTGGAATTCTGGTTGGAAGAATCAAAAGATAATTCTGCTCATTGGGAAGCCGAAATAGATAGTTTTCGTACCCAATTAAGAAAACATTTAACGACTAATTTACACAAACATTTAGAGGATAAAATAAATATTATTTACGAAGATGCTCTCAGATATGTCACCAAAAAAACCCGTCTTAATAGTTTTCCTGTCACTTGTCCATACAGCTTATCTCAATTATTAGATATTAATTGGCTACCCTAATCTGAAGTTTTGAAATCAACAAGTTTTTATTAATTATGGAAGTAAATCAAAATCCAACTTTGGTGGCGTTACAAGAATTAATAGATGTGGTGGCGAAATTGCGATCGCCTGATGGAGGTTGTCCTTGGGATTTAGCGCAAACACCCGAAACCCTGATGCCCTATGTGATTGAAGAAGCTTATGAGGTGGTAGACGCGATTGGGAGTGGGGATAAAAGAGCGATCGCTGAAGAATTGGGTGATTTATTATTACAGGTAGTCTTACAAGCCCAAATTGCCAAAGAATATGAACATTTTACCCTAAAACAGGTCGTGGAAGGAATTACGCAAAAGTTAATTCGTCGTCATCCTCATGTATTTGCTGATGTGACGGTGCAGAATATAGATGAAGTGCGACAAAATTGGGAAACTATCAAAGCAGCAGAAAAGGGAGAAACACCAGAATCACAAAAACTAACTGATAAACTGGATCGTTATCGCCGCAGTCTTCCTCCATTATCCGCAGCAATGAAAATTTCTCAAAAGGCTGCCATTGCTGGGTTTGAATGGGAAAATATAGATGCAGTTTGGGCTAAATTTCACGAAGAGTTGGAGGAGTTTCAACAAGCTATATCTGCGGAAACACCAGAACGTCAACAAGCAGAATTAGGAGATTTACTATTTGCAACTGTGCAATTGGCGCGGTGGTATAATCTTGATCCGAGTGCGGGTTTGCAAGGTACAAGTCAGCGTTTAATCCAACGTCTGCAAAAAATGGAGGCTGTTGTTGATCGTCCCCTTGCCGATTACAGTTTACAAGAGTTAGATGTTTTGTGGGAACAGGCCAAAATTCAACTGGCCAAAGAATGAATACCTAATCTAGATTTCTCACAAGAAATAAACAATTGTAGACCAGATCCTAACGTAAGCTGCGAATTAACACACCAGGAGTAAGCTATGACGAAATATTTATCTTTGCGGCAACAACAAGGTCATTATCGTTATGATCCAAATGGTATAGAACAGAAGGGAGCGGCACGGCTTTTTCCCTATTCGGGAGAAGATGGAAGTATCCGTTATCTGGTGAAGAAGTTATATGAAAATCTGCTTAATCAAGGAAGTTTGTCAGAACCTTGGAGTTTGCTATTAAGACAGTTAGAAAAAAGTAGTGATGATTTACAGGAAAATTGGCAACTTTTATCAACTTTATTGGTAGATTGTCAGGTTTTTCAGTCTGGTTGGTTTAATTTTGATTTGCCGCCAAATGAACAATTTAATAGTAGTTATGTAGAGGAAAGAAAGAAGTTAGTTGAAAGGTTGATGGCAGCAATTAAGGCAGTGGAAACTGTTGATAAAAATCTACCTGTAATTCAAAGAAAGGATCAACAAAGAAAACTATTTTTTCAAGCTTTTGGAAATAGTCGTCCGGTGGTAAGTTGGATTCATGAAGTGGAAGGGGGTCTAACAGATAGGGAATTTGTTCGTCAAAGGTTAGCGGGGGCGAATCCTTTGGTGTTAAGGCGTGTTCAAGCTATTGACCAAGGGTTAATACAGAGTTTAGCGGGTGAAGTTAACTCCATTGATTTGATTAAATCAGCCGGTGAAAACAGATTATTTATTGCTGACTATCCTCTGTTGAAAGATTTGAAAGTTACAGATTTGCAACTTGGTAAATATGTTGGTAATCCGGTGGCGTTATTTTATCGGAATGAACAGGGTTTAGAACCGATATTAATTCAAGTAGTTAAAGGAAAAGTTGTAACGACTGGGACTGGTGAAGAATGGGCTAAAGCAAAATTATATTTTCAAGCTGCTGATGCTACCCATCATCAATTAGTTTCTCATTTATGTTACACTCATTTGGCAATGGAGCCGTTAGCGATCGCTACTCCCCGTCAACTACCCTACAATCATCCAGTTTATCAGTTATTGTCCCCCCATTTTCAATTTTTACTGGCAATTAATCATCGGGCTAATACAGTATTATTGGATGAAGATGGGGCTATTAACAAATTAACTGCTCCCACCAGAACAGCTTCTACAAGGGTAATTAATCAGGCTTATCGAGAGAAATCGTTTTGGTATTATTCCCTGTTGAATGATATTGAATTACGGGGAATTGAATCTAAATTTCTCCCAGACTTCCCTTATCGAGACGATGCTTTGCTATTATGGGGAGCGATCGCTAAATATGCAACTCAATATTTACAGCGTTACTATCCAGACGATAAAGCTGTACAACAAGATCCCTATCTGCTATCTTGGGCAGAGGAATTAGGCGCACCATTAAATACCCGTCCCAAAACAGATTTTCCCCAAGTACCCCCCTATTTACCCAAGGAATGGATAGCAGAATCGGGTATTGAACCCCAAGAATTACCAACCCACCCCCGTATACCAGGATTTACCAAAATTGGCAGTTTACAGCAACTCATAGATATTGCTACTATTGTTATATTTACCTGTGGACCCCAACACGCCGCCGTCAATTTTAGCCAATTCGATTATCTGAGTTATGTACCTAATGCGCCCTTAGCCACCTATAGCCACCCCAATACACCAGCGACATTAGAGGAACTTTTACCACCACCAGAAATGGAGTTACTACAAATGCGTTTAGCTTCGACATTAGGTGGAATTTATTGGGGTAATTTGGGTAGTTCGGATTTAATTAAATTTGCCGATAAAAACGACAGACAAATTCTGGAACAGTTTCAAAATGATTTGTGGGAAATAGAAGGTAAAATCAAGGCACGTAATCAGCAGCGTCTAGAAACCAACGGGGTTGATTATCCCTATTTATTACCTTCTCGCATTCCCAACAGTATCAATATTTGATTTTAAATTGGGGGTTAGAAACCGCGTCTACACAGACAAAACCCACACTTCGGCAAGCTCAGTGACCGCCTCCGTGGGTTTCAAATCTCAAACTCTTATTTCTCTGTGTACTCTGTGCCTCTGTGGTTCGTTAATCCGTGACTTCTACTGAATATGAGAATATATTTTCGAGATTGACAAATTGTGGAGGTTTGGTTATTATTAAATTATACTC
>NZ_JAYGHC010000064.1:0-28157 GCF_034932285.1 Cronbergia sp. UHCC 0137 | reverse complement strand
GAGTATATGTTGAAAAATGTGTTTAGTCGTCGGGCTACAGAGTTGAGTACAGAACCAGATCCCAACCCAGAGTGTCCAATAGGATTAGCAAACCATAGTTTTTCTATCTTTGTATCTATTCCAACAGGTTGTAACTCTAATCTATCCTGCTCAATTCCATAAGCGCGGAGTGAATCTAATTGATAAGCATAAGGTTTGTCGTGAATTAGAAACTTTGTATCTAGTGGTAAGTGCCTCCTTCTATAAACCGGGTGATCTAGTAGATAGGGTAAATACCAGTTACCTTCATAACAAATATGTCCATCAGGTAATTCAACTAATCCAATACTATCTCTGACTGTAGCCTTTTCAATTAGGACTAAAGATTGAGGATTAGACAGTTCATCTAGGTGAAATTTAAACGTTGCTTGTGCTCTTTCGTCTTTTGAAATATAAGGTTCTATATCAGCTATAACTGCCGGATGGGTTTCAATTACTGATAAGCCACGCTGTTTTGCCCAAGTTGCAATGTTCATACATATCGGTGGTTTTGCACTGTGATAGATTGAAGAAATAAAATTTTTAATCACGGTGATATTCAGAATAAATTTGTTGTGGTTGATAGTTGTTAATAATCATTTCTATAATATTTTGACAATTTTCTTCTGCTTTTTGTGATAGTTGAAAACGGCTAGTACACTCCGGCATAAATAAAAGTAGTTACGCGATCGCCCCAGCAAAAATTTCAAGTATTCAAAATATTCTAATGAATCCATTTCCAAATTTTTGCTTGTGTATATACTACTTGGTATTTATTTGTTAAGTTTTGATGGGAATGTATCTATGACTCTATTAATGGCACTAAGCATCTGAGTATGAATTGAAGACGGATCAAATATCGACTCTGATAATTTTTTTGCAGCTCGAGAAAATTTAACACGTTCATCAATATCACTTTTTAGTTTAAATAAACGCTGAATTAAATTGGCAGGTTCTGGACTGGTTACAGTTAATCCAGCCTCATGATCTTTTAGAAATCGAACTGCTGAAGAATCATCAGGTCCCCAGACAATAATAGGTTTCCCATAATAACTATATTCAAGGATTTTGCTAGGAAAGCTAGTTTTAACACGTCGTCTTAGAGATTGACTAAAGTTTAGAACAACTAAAAAAGCGTCTGCTTCAGACAAAACAGTTTGTACTTCAAAACCATGTTTAGGAGAACCCCTGTATAAACCTTTTGATTTGGCGAAATCTAAAGTTGCATTATTCCACCCATCGGTTGAACCATAAACTCTCAAATCTAGCCAATCTTCAGATTTTATCTGAAAATAATCAACCAATGATTGTATTATTTTACCGTGATCTCCTCCAAGCCATCCCAAGTAAACAACTTTCAATTGCTTAGTCTGTTGAATTGTAACTGTGGACAAGTTCTTGGGAGGATTAATATTAGGTATAGGATAAAGGACTATAGAGTTGCGATGTGTTCCTAATTCTCGACGCATAGACTCGCATACGCACAATGCTAAATCACTCTGTTGATAGATTTGAAAAAATCTCTTATCTAAGAGTTTTTTCCCCATGCCTCGGCATGGAGTTAGATCAGGCCACCAATCATGAAAAAATGTGATTAAGGGGAGTTTTAGTTTGCGAGCGACATTAGAGGCAACAAAGCTATAGTTACCGAAAGCAACTGTTACAATAGCATTTGGAGCATAAGCTAATACTTTATCTAAAATTAGAGGGCTAACTTGATGTTCTGCTAAGAGAGTATTAATAGCTATAAACTCTGGAAAGAATCTTGTTTTGCTTCCTCGGTCTAATAAACGATTAAATTGCTTAGAGCTTGTTTTAATATACTGTGTTGCTGAAGTGTAAGATTCAATAATAGTATCAAGATCAAAATCTCTATTTTCAACAAAATGCCTATACATCTGCACAGGACCACCCGTGGTTTGTTCGCATGGCAATGTGCTGATATACATTAGTCTTGGTTTCATTTTAATCACACTTGTTATTTTTACAATTTCTATAAATTTTCAACTTTGCGCCAACTTGCTATCTCTTTCATTGCTTTTTGTTTGCCTAATTGTTCGGCATCATAAAAACGCTGACTCCGTAAGTCCATACGCCAACGCATATACTTTTGAAATATTCTTTGACTACGACAAGGATATATGGGTAGTTTACCTCGGAGGGCATTTAAGATCGTGACTGAGTAGGAGACTCCTTGAAGAAGATTTAATAGATAATCCTCTTGTAACCTTTGACTTGGCATAAGGTGAGTAAGTCGTAGAGACGTAAAAACGCCTGTACCTAACCCCAGATCGCAGGATGTTAAGGCCAAATCCGTATCTCCGCAAGAAACTAGTGATTTTCCTTTGCGGTCTAAATCCATTCGTTTAGGATCTTGATGAAGTATGTGAGAATACTTTTGAGCAACAAACCTGCGAATACAAAGCCCTGCACCACATGGTGTAGTAGTATTTTGCTCTTGTGAGTTTGACCATTGATCGCAATCAAATTGACGAATTGCTAAAAAGTTCCAGTAAGGTTTAGTCCAGTCAGGTGGTTCAATTTCAAATTCTGGTCTAATTTGTCCACCCCAAGCACCGACAAAAGGATAGTCTTTGCTAATGCGTAAGGAAACTTCTAAATAGTCCAAATCTAAAATATTATCGTCATCTACAAAAACAAGAATTTCTCCTATTGCTTCTTTAATTCCTCGTAAACGTGCTGGAGTCAAACCAAGCTCATCTTCACGAATATGGCGTGAGTTTGGATGCCAACTTAAATCAATTTCTGAGGCAAGCAATTTATCACTAGCATTATCTATTAAGAGCAGTTCCCAATGTTCAAGTGATAAGGTCTGATCTTTTAATGCTTGTAATACCCTTTTAAGATAGTCACTTCGGGGGTTGTGTGTGCAGATTATAACACTGATAAGAGCTTGCATATTAGTAAGTTTGTTTGCGATCAAGAATCATGTTTAGTAAGTGCCTACCAGGTGACTTATCTAATTTAGTTGTTGCATACTTATGAGCTTTTATACCCATTTTTTGCCAATCCAGTTGACTTAACCAAGCCCTTTCTAAGGCATCACTTATTGAACGAGCAGTTGCAGCCTCTGCTATAAATCCAGTCTGGAGTTCTTCTATCCATTCACTGTTGCCACCTACATTAGTAACAACAGCAGGACGGCCACATAACATTGCTTCAACTAATGCTAAAGGGGTACCTTCACCTCTAGAAGCTAGGACTAATAAATGGTTTTCAACCCATATTGAACGAACATCGTTTATGTGTCCCATGAACTTTATTCGATCAGATATTTTATAGTGATGAGCTAGATTTTCTAAATAATAAAGGTCTGCACCTGACCCATAAAGACAACATTGCCAATCTCTCTCTTGCCAAATTGGAAAACTAAGTGCTTCTAACAAAATATCTTGACCTTTTACAAAGGTCTCCAGGCGAGCTACATTAGCAAAACTAATAGTAGAGTGGTTCGGAAAAGGTACTAAACTATGATCTGCTAAATTAACTGGGTTTTGGACTACAACTGCATTAGGCAAAGACTTTGCAAGTTGACGTTCTGCTAGTTTGAGATTGTGATGTGAGACAAAACCAACTTGAAGTGCCTGGGTAAAAAATTTTTGGGCAATGGTTCGAGTAGCGTCATTGAGTGCAAATTCACAATTAAATTGACAAATAATAAAATAGGGAATTGAATTGGATTCGAGTAAATTTAATAAGTCAGGACACTCAATAATATCATAGCTTCCACCTTGACTGATACAAATAACGTCTGGTTGACAGTCAAAAACAGATTGGTAGAAGGATGTGGGTAGTGGCTCATCAAAAAATGATATTTTTTTCTTAATTTTTCTGATTACTCTTGCAGTTAAGCTAGGTGAAAGATGTGCGGGAAAACGAGGACGGGGAAGTAAATGAGCACCTTGGCTTTGAAGTTGTAAAATTAGGGGATGAGTTAGAGACCAGTCGTAAATTGATATAAATACTTCATGTCCTTCATAAAGGGCTTGCTCTGCGGTGACTGTCCAAAGGTATTCGCTTCCTCCCCAAGGAAAGCCTCCCATTATGGAAATAATGGCAATTTTCATATTTGTTTTAATGAATATTCATATTGCTAAATTAACGATCGCTCTATTATTATGGCTCATTTTAGGAAAAAAAACATCTAATTTTATCATTGTATATCGCACTTATTCGTTATTTTCTTGTTTCTAGATTCTTAGTAGCTAGGTGATTTAGCTTATCTTGAGATCCGAGCTAACTTTGTCTTGCCCACGATGAAAAATGCACGTGGGTGATGGTTCAATAATATATATTTGAACTTGATCAGTTAAGAATAGGTGAAAATTTCCACACTCAAATTATTTTGATTTATATTTATATAGTGTATTTTTCTAAGTTTCTAAACTGCATCAAGGTAACCATTCAGGATTAAGAATTTCTGTCAAAGAGTAAGGACAAATTAGGGGAAATATCTCAGGAGACAATTCTGATTTGCGAATTGCATTACTTCTAGCTTTTAAATAAATTTTATCTAAAATTTTTATACCATAATTATAAAGAACCTTAGATTCCAATAGCAAATCTAATTCAGATCTAAAATTATCAATTTCATCAATCCATCCTTTAGCACAATAGGATCTCTCAGCTTCCCAATACTGATACAGAAGCAAGTGTTTAATAAGTTGCCTTAAATAACTTTCTACTTTATGCCTTTGCTCGTTTCCTAATGATGCTATTTCCTCAATTAAATGTTTCCAATCAATGTTTTCTATTTGACGATTTTGTAGTTGATTGAGAGTAATATCTAACCACTCAGGATAATCTTGCTCGTAAATCAAGGAAGTCTCTTGTGCTGGTTGCATTTTATTTACTGAGTTAGATCAAGATTGACTTTATTCTTTTACTTACATTCCATTATAAATACAAGTTACTGGAAATGTAGCTACAGAATTACAGAATTTATGATTTAGCCGATCGCTCTCCAATATGGGTTTTAAATAAAATGCGGTTATATATTCGTTTCAATTTTGCCTTAACCCGATCGCTCAATGATGGTTTTCGGATATCACGCCCTACTAAATCTGGATGCACTGGTGGTAAGGGAATCTTTTTGGGTATGGGAATTGGGTAACGAATGGTAGAGCGATCGCACAATTCAGAAATTACATTCAGCCAGCGTTGATAACAAACTTCTTCGCTATAGTTTTCAGCTACTAATAATTTTGATGCTGTGGAACATTCTAACCAAAGATCGGGGTGATTGGCTAGATGAATAATCGCTGTGGCAGCCTGTTCAGGGGTATGGTCAACTAATAATCCTGTTTCGTTATTTTTAACAAGTTCTGGAATACCACTGGGAATTGAGCGCGCTACAGGAACAACTCCAATAGCCATCGCTTCGAGTAAAGCAACGGGTAAGCCTTCATAATCAGACATTAATAACAAGGCTTGGCATTGGGCAAGTTTGGCTTGAACTGCGGAGGGTTCTAACCGTCCTAAAAAATGAATGCGATCGCCTAAACCTTGATCTATTACCCATTGGTGCGAGGTTGTCATATCCATTCCATCACCTAGTATCCAACACTCAATGCGGGAGTCACGGCGACAGGCTTGGGACATTGCTTCTAAAACTAGGGAAATTCGTTTTTGTTCTTCGACAACCCGCCCACTGAAGGCTACTCGAAAGGGAGTATCGGAGAAAGAAGCCCTATGAGCAGATATTGGTGTTCCAGAAGGAACGGTATGGGTGTATTTTGCTAAATGCTTTTCTTTTGCTAAATTACATATATACTCTGAGACTCCAACCATTAATCCGCCACTGCTTTCTGGCGGAACTGACTCAGCGATCGCCCAATACACAGGATCATCAGACCTCATGGATAATGCCCAAGGTAAACCAACTCGACCAGCAATAGACGCTGCATAATACATTGCTTCCAAGCACTGGGGTAAAAAGATTTGTGGTTGAGACCGATTAAGAAATGTGAGTATGCTAGAAACGTTTTCTTCAGTAAATGATGAACGCACCTCAACTTCAACCGAAATACCTGCATCACTTAGGCGGGGCGATAAACTAGACTCATCTATATCTGTCCCGAAATGATGAAGCAAAACAATTACTGGGACACCATCACTATGGAGACGTAGCAGCAGTCTTTCTAACCAAGATGTAACACCACCAACATCATTTTTAGCACTGTAATGTCCAAATGCAATTGGTCGTGAGAGCGATCGCAATTTATCTAAGGGATACATAATGTGCGATACATTTTTTAAATTTACATTTTCCACATAATGTTTTTTGAAATTCAGTAGTGATAATTTCGGAATACAGATTCAAGCAGCTTGAAATTTCAAATTTTTGCCAAAATTGCCAAGCTGGTTACACAAGATCCTAGTTTAGTGGGCCAAGGTAGTTCGCCCATAGGGATAACTTGAAATAGAGCATCTTCACGACTAAAACGCTCTAGGGCTAAAAACGGACCTAGTAAAGGGGTTTGTCCTGGCCACAAAGGTTGACCTCCAGGAAAAAAATCATGTAGAACAATTATACCGTCTTGATTAAGACGTTGTAAAGCAAGGGGAATTTCGGTATAGACTGCGCTGGCACTATGATCACCATCTAAAAAAATCAGATCAAAGGATTGCTGCTTGTTTAAGAAATTAACGGATGAGTTAGTTTCAAACCTGACTAATTCACTACAATCAATTTGTTCAATGAGTTTAGCGGGAGAGGCAGGAGATGAAAAGTTTAACCAAGGCTTTAGTTTAGGATCATTGACATTGTTAATATCAACTGTCGTAATAGTTGTGGAGATGCCATCAGACAAGTTGCGTTTTGCTGCTAACGCCATCGCTGTAGTAGAACTGCCAATATGTGTGCCAATTTCTAGTATCGAAGTGGGCTTTAGGGTACGAACAAGATAATACATGGCTCTTTGATCACCTGGATTCACACCTCCTGTCATTTCAGGCATTTTAAGAGCATTTAAATAAACTTTATCAACTTCCCACTCTGCATTAGCTTGAGCATCTAGAAATACTGAATTTAGCCATTGACTAGAAAATCTTCGTAGGTTTTGCACTTCGCATTTTGCTGTCTTGAGTGCAGAAATTTCAATTAATGAGCTTGTTGATTTAGCTTTGATTTTTTTGAAGATAGCTTTAAAGATAGCTTTCATAGGTGTTCCCTTAACTTAGATTTTATGGTTTTTGAAGAACATTAAGCAATAATGGCTTAAAAGTAGTACGATCAAAATTGAGGTATTTTCCAAGTTTTTTCTGTCCTTCTCCTTTATAACATCCAGCCATAGGCCAAAAAGTCATCTCACCCACATAAATCTGATCATATGAGCAATATAGATCCACTCTTACACATTTAAAGCCTTTACCCAATTTTTCTGCTACAGAAATCATCTGTTTCCAAACAGCGGGTTTTTTGAAACCTGTACCTAATTTGAAACTCGGGTATAATTCTGTTGCTAAGTCATTAGCTTCAGGCTCAACGGTTTGTTCTTTGGGATCAATACCACGATCATAAATATAGTGAACAAATTTAACCTTTCCCTCAATACAATAGAATTTATAGTCTGGTGGTGGCTTAGAATTTTCTGGTTCAATAAACTCTTCAACCAAAACTTTAGGTTGAACATAACTATAAGCCCATTCCCCGTTTTGCCAGCCGTATGATTGTTGGAGTGATGTCTCAATTTTAAGGGCGGCGGATTGATAATCAAATTTTGACTTATCCCTTACTAATATGACTGTACCACAGTCATGATTAGCTTTGATTACAAAAGATTGTGGTAAGCTATCAAAGTCTATTTCTGAGAAATGATTATGAACTTGATATAGTTTGACTAAATATTGTTCACCTACTCTTTCTTTTACATAGTCACGAACCAAAATTTTATCTGAGCAACGAATAATTTCTGGACTTTGATCAAAGAGTTTTAACCATTGGATTTTATCGTTAAAATCACGACAGTTAATTAAGTTAGGAAAATCATGGAGTTGATCCCAATAGTGTCTATGAATAATGTTATAAAGTTCGTAATGTTCTGATGTTAAGGGTAGATGTAATTTATCATTGAACCATTTTAGTTTTATTCTGGCTTTTAAAATAATACGATTTAATTTATTAATTGCCCCCTGGGGGCAATTAATCGTTTTTCTTGCAATTGTTTTTAAACGTATCTTGATAGTTTCTGGTGGTAAAGAAATAATTGATTCTTGAGAGTACCAATAGCCAAGAACTCCATTGCGAAGGACACTACGAAAGGTAGGTTCACTGGGATCTTGAAGGTAGATAACGTTATTTTTGGTATAGTCATTTAAACGAGCATTACAGGCTTTAAGATCAAAGGTCAATTCCTCAAAGGCGATTGCACGAGGAATCAAATCATCTCCAAAGCGCATTGCCTGAACAGACTCTAAGGCTAATCTTCCTTCACCTTGATCTGATATAATAGAGAATTGTAGGGCTAGAGATTCTCTGTTAGGGGGATCTAGTTTTAGGGGAATTTTGTTAATACTACCATCTGCTAAAACTTGTTGAGCAAAACCAGCGCGAAACAGATAATTACCCAACCCATAAAAGATCCAGCGTCCTTTATACTGTTCGTAACTCTGGATTGTATGGGAATGGCAACCTACAACCGCATCCGCACCGCAATCAATAGCATATCTAGCTAATCGTAATTGATCGGGTGCGGGATCGTGAACCCACTCACAACCCCAATGGAGATAAACTAATAGAGCATCACATTTATCTTTTGCTCTTTCCACTGCTTGTTTAAGTGTTTGCATTCCTAGCGGAACAACCCCCGGAGTAAGATGAGTCGCTAAATTTTCACCATTGGTAGTAGGACAACATAGAGAAACCACACCAAGACACTGATCACCAAGGTTAAGAAAAGCTGGTTTCATCGCCTCAGTCATTGTGCCAACATAGCCAACGGACTCAATACCTTTACTTTTAAGTAGATTTTGAGTATCTTCAGCACCTCGATCTCCGAAATCGGAAATATGATTATTGCCAAGCACTGCCATTGATAACCCATCGAGAACCCAGTGTAATTCAGGAGATGCTTTTAAATTTGCCCATTTATAAGGTAATCCTTGAGTCTGATCTGTAAATGGACATTCTAGGTTAGCGATAAACGCAACATCATCCCTAAATGATTTCCTAGATTCTTCAAATGGATTAATTTTCTGCTCTTTGAGGAATTGTTCTGTGTGATCAGTTGATAAACAGAAATCTCCGAGACAAATCAACGTTTTTTTCTGCAACCTAGAAGCCATATTTGTGGTATTTTAGTTATCTTAACTTTAATAGGATTACGACAATCTGCAATCAAGGATGATAAATGTGTATCCACATCAACATGATTTTTCCAGATATGGAAATGGAAGTATTAGAAGTTTAAAAGTAGTACGATCAAAGTCAAAATATTTTCCTAGTTTTTTCTGACTCTGTACCTTGTAACAGCCTGCCATAGGACAAGAAGTCATTTCACAAACATAAACCCGAACTTTTCTATTATACTCAATAATCCTCCTCGATAATTATTATAGTAAAAGTTTTTATACATACCATCAGGATGCCATGGCTTGCGAGAACCGCTCCAATGCAAGATAGCTGCACCTTCTAAGATTTCTTTTTGTATATTTTCTTGATACCCCAGACCAGTTACATTATACTTATGGTCTAAATCAGACACATATTGATGAATCGCATTGTTCATTGCTCCTTGAGCATAAAAATCTAGACGCTCACCACTACTATCCTTTTGGAGTTTTAATTCATAAATGCACTTATTGAAGAAGTCATTCTGATTCCAATAGTTAGTGTTAACGTAAACGACTCCCATATTGTGATAACAGCCATCTGGGTGTAGCTTCTTAAAACTATCAGGTGGTGCTAAATACGAACCATCTACACCTTGACTCCTCACTGCACCTAGTTTTACATCATCATTAACACATTGCTGCCAAAGAGGTGCCAAGTCCTTCCTTACGATCTGGTCAACCTCCATGAACAAAAAAGAAGAATACTCCGAAAAGTATTTTGGCAAGAACAATTGGGCATAAGCCGCAAAAGATGGTATATCGGCTCTACCTTCTTGGTAATACAAGTCCTGACATAATATAATATCTTCAGGACTTATAGTCTTAGTGCATATAGGATACTTTGATTTGACTTTTATATCAGTTCTTGGCAAAAAGACACAAAATTTAAAATCTATCCTAATGGTATCGGCAATACTATCAAATACCCGTTCTAGATAACGAATATGATTTTCGCCAGGGGAAAATACAAAAACAGCTAAATTACTACCCATAATTTTTTCTAAAGTTGAGTTAAGATGGAAGTCTAATTGGTGAAACTAAAAAATAAGCTGTAAATAAACAAAAAGGCAACTTTGCTTTCTGTTTGCACAACATAAAAATATAAGCGAAATCATTCTGTTGAATTAACAACACTTTTCTCGAATACATGCAATGCCCTTAATACAGCTTGATCCATATCATAATATTTATAGTCAGCCAACCTCCCTACAAAACAAACACTTTTCTTAAGTTTTTCGACCTCGCTAGTATAAAGACTAAGACGGTTACGATTGGCCTCATTCAATATAGGATAGTAAGGATCGTTTTTTCCAGGCACATAAGCTTCCGGAAACTCCATCACCAAAGTAGTTTTAGGGGAAGGATGTCCCGAAAAATATTTTTGCTCGGTTATACGGGTAATTTCATAGTCATTAGGATAGTTTACTTGACATACTTCTTGATACCATTCTTGATCTAGTGTCTCGAATTGAAAACGCAAGCTACGATATGGTAGTTCTCCATGCATATAATCAAAAAACTCATCTATTGGACCAGTGTAAATCAACCGATCAAACTTAACGTCATCAATAATTTCCTGATATTTTGTATTGAGTAGGAGCTTAATATTTGGGTGAAATAACATACGACTAAACATTTCCGTGTAGCCGAGCTTAGGCATAGCCTGATAAGGATCTTGAAAGTAACGGTTGTCACGACTGATATAAATGGGAACTCTGCCAGTCACATTTTTATCTAATTCCTCTGGCTTCATCCCCCACTGTTTTAGTGTGTAGTTTAGAAAAACGTTTTCGTAGATGTAATTTGCTAGGAAATCAAGACTACTGTTTGTGTTTTCACGTAATTTTAAGATGGGAACTTTAACTCCAAAACCAAAATTCTCTAATAACAGATCTTCCAACTTCTCAGCATAGCGTGGTGGAAATAAATCATAAAGGCTATTCAAATTAAATGGGATAGGTATCTTTTTTCCTTCAACCACTCCAAGTACATGATGATAATACGGTCGCCATTCGGTAAACTGCGATAAATAGTGCCAAACTTTGCTCGATTTGGTATGAAAAATATGAGGACCATATTTATGTACAAGGATTCCATGCTCATTGTAATAGTCATACGCATTTCCACCAATATGATTGCGCTTTTCTACAATTAGTACCCGTAATCCTAACTGGGTAGCAATTCGCTCTGCTAAAACACAAGCAGAATATCCAGCACCGACGATCAACCAATCAAATTTCATTTAAACAACCTCGATTTCATTAATTTCTGTCCAATTTTGGATTTCCAAAATACAGTCACTGTTTGAGGCTATATTCCCACCAATTACTTCAACTTCATGTAGTTTTGAATGTGAAGCTATAAAAGCATTATTATGAAGTAGATGAAAAGCCAATCTATACTTAGCTGTTTTGATTGGTAATGTCATTATTGTAATTGACCAAATATTCTTCCCTTTATGAATAATTAAGCCAAATTCAGAAGATTTTTTAATAACATTGCAAGCATACTCACCATAGGGATTAAAAAAATTTACAATTATGCTGAAATCATTAACTGACTGATTTGACTCAACTATCATTTTTAATGAATATGGCTCATAGAATTTAGCAATTTTTGGAGAATAAATCCTAAATGATTTAATGGGATCATAAACATTACAAAAGCCATCGCCTTTAGAGTCGGTTACAAAATTTCTTTTTTGGTATTCGACTATACCTTTATCCTTCTCTCCCAGATACTCTACTTGACCAAAAGACAAGAGCATTGAATAATTACATATTCTCTGAACATCAGGCATATTGTGTGAAACAAATATTACCGCACTTTTTGTTAGTAAACTATCTATTTTTCTATAGCATTTGAATCTAAATGCAGCATCTCCTACAGCAAGCACTTCATCTAAAATTAGTATATCTGGATTTAAGGCTGTAGCAATAGCAAAACCCAATCTTACCTGCATTCCTGAACTATAAGTTTGTACTGGTGAATCAATAAAATCACCAATCTCTGCAAAGTCAATAATTTCATCAATCTTATTATCAATTTCCTTTTTGCTTAATCCCAAAACTGAAGCATTAACATAAATATTTTCTTTTCCCGTCAATATAGGGTTAAAACCAGCACCTAGAGCAATTAAAGCCCCGACTCTACCTCTCATTTCAATTCTACCTTTATCAGGCTTAATCAAGCCATTTAACATCCTTAAAAGGGTTGTTTTTCCTGCGCCATTACGCCCAATTAAACCTAAACATTCCCCCCTTCTTAACTCAAAACTAACATCATTGACTGCCCAAAATTCATCAGGTCTTAACTCATGCTCATATTTACGCCCTAATATTTCCGAACCAATATCCTGCAACCCATACCACAATGACTTTTTGAGACTGCGGCAAAAACGCTTTGATACACCCTGTACAGATACAAGAATCTCCGAGTCACCCCGTTCATGTTCAGCCATATCTTCATTTAAAACTGATGAAGTCATAGGAAATTTAATTAAAGATATTAAAAGAATCGACGATTATTTTTTAGGCATCAGCTAATCATCCGCTTAATAGTAAACGGTATTAGTAGACGATACAAAATCCAACGAAAAAACATATTGGCAGCATCCGGAACTTTATATATAAATCATGTATTTGGCTGAGTACAACTTTGCTTTCTTTGATTTCACCCACTAGCAATAATAATTCATCTCTTTTCATAAATAATTTTACCTTTCATTAAAAGGATTTTTTGAAAAGATGCGTGGAGTGTTTCCCATCGAACTAAATCTAAAGGAAATATAGCTATATCCTCTGCTTCCGCGAACATTTGCATAAAAGTCATCCAATCTAATCCTACAACTGCCAAGTCAATATCAGAAGCTTCAGAAAAATGTTTAGGTTCTAGTATCGATCCCCATTGGATAATTTGTTGGGGTTGATATTTGTTAATTATCAGTTCTATGATGTTCTGACAATTTTCTTGTGCTTTTTTCCATAATTCAAAACGACTAGCTTTCAAAACATCTTGCTTTTCTTGCAAAAAACGCCTTGCTTGCTTATAGTCAAATTGATCTGGATTTTCCTTAGAAACATACATGATTTTTTTACTTAGTTTATAATGTGATACCAACAGGTGAACAACATACCTTAAAACCAAGAGCTAATGGTAATTAATACTATTGATCAGGTAAATACTGGGGATTGAGAATATCAACTTTTGCAAAAGGAGATGCTTCTGGAAAAACACCAACTTCCAGTCCTGTTTCTTGAGAAGTAATTAACTTAGCATCACTATAACATTCTTCAAATACATCGTCAAAATATTTCCTTAGACTAGGACTCTGTTTAAAAGCCCGATTTAATCGTAAAGAATGCTCAGTAATAGAGGCTTTCCAACTATTAGTTCGTTTTTCTGGTTGATATTTCCACTTTAATAAATGTTGCAAAACCCTAATTAAATTTTGTTCTAAAGCCCGCTTATCGTTTCTCCCCATATCTTCTATTTCTTCAATTAGATTTTTAATATCTAATTGAAGAAATGCACCTTGTTCTAAAAGGCTTACCGTTGTTTCTAGCCAAAGATTAAAATCTGTGTCATGAAGTGAATTAACCATAAAAAACGAGTGAAATAAAACCTTTATGAACTCATACGCTCAATAAGAAACGGCATTGATAAACGATACAAAAGCCATGCTAATAATAATAAACCAAAACTCAAACCACTGGCGATCCAAAACCCACTAGGATCAGATACCACTCCAGTTGTCGCCAAATCCCTAGCTGTGACTAACAATGGTGTGACAGGATTCCAGTTCACCACCGTACTAAACCACCCCTCTTTAGGAACCGGATAAATTACAGGAGTCAACAACAACCAAGGAGTAACAATTAACGGTATCACCCTGCCCACGTCTCCATACAAAGCCCCTAGAGGAGCAAGGACGAGTCCAATTCCTGTTCCTAATATTACTAAATGAATCAAAGCTATGGGTGCTAGAATCACACTCCATGTAATAGGAATTTTAAACCAAATGAACAAGCCTACAATTAATATTAACTTAATGCCAAAATTAAAAAATACTTCCCCTAATTTAGCTAAAATAATTGCTTCTCTAGGAAAATTAATTTTAGCCAGCATTGGTTTTGCACTACCTACAGCCGCCAATGGTCCACTCAAAGCTTCTACAAAGGTCTGCCATAGGGACATACTAAACATCACATAGGCCGGATAAGGAATATCGGTGACACCAATATTTACAGCCCCAGCATTTTTAGCAACTACCAACCCCAATGCTGTGATAATCGGTGGGAAAAATGCCCATAAGACACCAAGCAAGGACTGACGATATTGAGCGCTAATATCTCGTACTAACAACCGCCACGCTAATTCCCGTGAGGCTAACAAATCTCGCCACATTTCTTTGAAAAGTATCAAAGGATGACGAATACGACTTTCTGGTGTATAAACAACTCTAATAGGAATCTGACTAGATTTACTAAGTTTTCTCAATCTACACCTCTATAGCAATTACTGTTTAAAAAACTTGATGAATATATTTAGTATTGTGTCACAATATTGACATATTGCCGAGTGCGAATAAAATTAGACTTTACTGAATTACTGTATGATTTTGCGATGTAGAGAAGTTCCATGGAGCGTCCCTACAAAGAACGTCCCTACAAGGTTTTTTAATCTATGCAAAATTAATTATTTTCATCCTTAAAATCAGCAACGCCTAAAATTGCTGTATTCTCTCATCAGTCTACAATTTCTCTAAAAGCCATGCTTCCAAATCCGATATCGCTGTGAAATCTAATAATGCTTCTCCTAAAATCTCCAGCCGTTCTATGTCTAAACTTCTGATCTTTTCCTTTTGGGCTGGAGACAACACCCCACAACGCCGATTCAAAAGACGAAGCACCAGATCAGTTTGTCCCTCTTGTCGTCCCTCTTGCTGTCCTTCTTGAAATACTTCCTGATAAAACCGTGTTTGGGTTACATCTGCTGTTTTAAGGTTAAGCATTTCCAAAATCTCCTTCGTACTGAGTTGGGGGAATTTATTAACAAGTATAGCCTCTACCAAATCTAAACGCCGTCGGAGTTCTTCCTCTGTTTCCGCACTGTTAATAATAGACTGTGCCAAGGTTGCTGCTTCTTCTTCATTTACTACCAGTAATTTCAATAATGCTAAATTTGGACTCAAATCTGTTAACGTTAACAAATCCTCAAGATATAGCCTTTTGATTTGATTTTTCAATAGTTCCTGGTAGGGAATTTCTGAGCCTAAATCCTCTTTCCGATTGGGTAAAATTAATAATCCATACCAAGGTTGCTTGACGTTATACTGGTGTAAATACAGGAATGTTTCTGCTAAATACCGCCCATAAAATCTGGGATCTCTCTGCATTTGTGCTTCTATAAATATCAGAGGTAAGCTCAGATCATTGGCTATGGGTGTTAATAGTCCATCTATTTCAAATCCTTTCTCTTTTACTCCCGGCGCACTGTAGGTAAATTTACAATCTTTGGGAATTTCTGGGATTAATTCGGCAATTAAACCTGGTTGAGATAAAAATAGTCGGTAAAATAGTTTATCAGTTTTCATAATTTCATTCTGACTTACCCTACAGACTATAAAATATCAGAAAAACTAATAATTACGAGCTTGACCTTAAAAATCTAAATTTTTAGACTTATCTACAATTTTTCTAAAAGCCATGCTTCTAAATCCGATATCGCTGTGAAATCTAATAATGCTTCTCCTAAAATCTCCAGCAGTTCTATGTCTAAACTTCTGATCTTTTCTTCTTGGACTGGAGACAACACCCCACAACGCCGATTCAAAAGACGAAGCACTAAATCAGTTTGTCCTTCTTGTCGTCCTTCTTGTCGTCCTTCTTGCTGTCCCTCTTGAAATACTTCCTGATAAAACCGTGTTTGGGTTACATCTGCTGTTTTAAGGTTAAGCATTTCCAAAATCTCCTTCGTACTGAGTTGGGGGAATTTATTAACAAGTATAGCCTCTACCAAATCTAAACGCCGTCGGAGTTCTTCCTCTGTTTCCGCACTGTTAATAATAGACTGTGCTAAGGTTGCTGCATCTTCTTCATTTACTACCAGTAACTTCAACAATGCTAGATTTGGACTCAAATCTGTTAACGTTAACAAATCCTCAAGATATAGCCTTTTGATTTGATTTTTTAACAGTTCCTGGTAGGGAATTTCTGAGCCTAAATCCTCTTTCCGATTGGGTAAAATTAATAATCCATACCAAGGTCGCTTGACGTTATACTGATGTAAATACAGGAATGTTTCTGCTAAATACCTCCCATAAAATCTGGGATCTCTCTGCATTTGTGCTTCTATAAATATCAGAGGTAAGCTCAGATCATTGGCTGTGGGTGTTAATAGTCCATCTATTTCAAACCCTTTTTCTTTTACTCCCGGCGCACTGTAGGTAAATTTACAATCTCTGGGAATTTCTGGAATTAATTCGGCAATTAAACCTGGTTGAGATAAAAATAGTCGGTAAAATAGTTTATCAGTTTTCATATTTCATAATTATATTATCTATTACTATAGACCGATCGCTCTACTCAACCTTACCGATGGAATTAATTAAACTATTTTTTTGGGATCTGGCCAAAACTCTGGATTTGTGACTTCTTGCCAAGAATATGGGCAATTTTTGGGAAAATTTTCGTCTGGTAAATCTGTCTCAGCGATCGCTAAATCCCTCGCTTCTAACCAACTTTCTATCATTGCCTCCTCAACACGAGACTTTAACCCAGGATTACGTCGTAGAAGCTTATCAATCCCCGTTCGCTGTACTCTTATACTAGCACGCCAACTATTAGAACGTCGCCAGTGCTGAACTTGCCATTTCAGTAGATGGGCAATTAATTGGGTTAGACGGGACTCTAATTGATCATAATGACGATTTCCCAAATCTTCTAATTCCTCAACCAAGTGTGCCACATCTAACTGATCAAATTGTCTTTGACGCAGTAAATTCGATTGTTGGTAAGTCCAAGTGAAAAAGTCTTCTTCATACAGCCTAGTTTCCATTTTCACCATCCCTATACTCTGTTGGCTAATCAAATAGTTCAAGAGAATTGGTATTGCATAATCTGACAATTAATAGAACTCTGCTCTTTTTCACACAAACCGTAATTTGAATAAATTAGTTTTAGTTATCAGGTAAATACTGAGGGTTTAACACATCTACTTTGCTAAAAGGACAAATTTCTGGAAATACAAAGATATCTATACCTGTTTCTTGAGAAGCAATTAATCTCGCATCATGATAACATTCAGCAAAAACTTCTTCAAAATAAGATTTCAGGCTCGGACTTTTTTTCAATGCTTTATTTAAACGTAAGGAATGTTCTGTAATGGATGCTTTCCAGCTATTAGTGCGTTTTTGTGGTTGATATTTCCACTTGAGTAGATGTTGTAAAACCCTAATTAAATTGCTTTCTAGCGCATCCTTGCGACTATTCCCCATGTCTTCAATTTCTTCTATCAGATTGTCTATATCCAATTCACTAATATCTCCTTTGCGTAATAAGGTTAAAGTTTCTTCTACCCAAAGATTAAAGTCAGTTTCGTATAAATTCACCTTCTCGTTATTTACTGACATGACTTCATTACTAATGATGCTTTTTTTTGGATGGGTTGACAAATCAGATATGTTTTTCGGTGTCAAGTTATGTCTACTGCTATTCTAAGCGATCGCTCAAAAATCTGGCTTCTCAATTTAAACGTTGTAGCCAAGATTCAACTATTTGTCCTATTGTCTCTTCTAGAGAAATTGTAATATCCCACTGAGGATAATGTTCTCGCATCTTTTTTAAGTCAGAATAGTAGCAAATATGATCACCAATGCGATTTTCTGGCACATAAGTATAAACCATCGGTTTATCACTGAATTTTTCAGTTAAACTAAATGCTTCTAAAATTGAGCAGCTATTATCTTTACCTCCTCCCAAATTATAAACTTCTGCAATGCGGGGATTGTCAATAAATGCTTGAATAAACCGTGCCACGTCCAAGGAATGGATGTTATCACGAACTTGCTTACCTTTATAACCGAAAATTTTGTATTCTCTACCTTCCAAATTGGACTTAACTAGATAACTTAAAAAGCCATGTAACTCAACTCCTGAATGATTTGGTCCTGTTAAACATCCACCTCTTAAACAGCAAGTTGGTATATTAAAATAGCGTCCATATTCCTGCACCATTACGTCTGCGGCAACTTTAGACGCACCAAACAAGGAATGTTTTGACTGATCAATACTAAAAGTTTCTGGAATACCATCTTTATATGTGGGATCATCATAATCCCATCTGGTATCTAATTCTTTAAGTTTAATTGTATTTGGGCGATCGCCATAAACTTTATTGGTGGACATATGCACAAAGGGCGATTCTGGACAAAATTGTCTGGTTGCTTCTAGCAAATTCAGCGTCCCTACGGCATTGGTATCAAAATCATCAAAAGGAATGGCTGCTGCGCGATCATGGCTAGGTTGGGCTGCGGTATGGACGATCGCATTTGGTTGGATACTCTCTATTAATTTTAGTACCCCTTGGCGATCGCGTATATCTAGCTCATGATGAACAAAACCTTTGATGGTGGATTGTAACCGATTTTGATTCCACCTTGTGTCTCCTTGATTACCAAAAAATACTGCTCTTTGGTTGTTGTCAACGCCATGAATTAGCCAGTTTTGGTTAGCAAAGTAAATACAAACCTCAGAACCAATTAGTCCTGAAGAACCTGTTACAAGTAATGTTTTCATTGAGATTATTTATTTAGAGAATATTTGATGGTAATTTACATTGAATATAAAAATACGGGCGATGTAAATTTCTATTCCTATCTAGGCTAATCTGGCTTTTATCATCTTATGCACTACATCTCGCATTTTGTTTTTTGCTTGCCAACCTAGTTGACACTTGGCTTTAGCTGGATTAGCCCTACCTACTGCTAAATCTGTAGGTCTTAATAAGCTAGTATCAACAACTACATAATCATGCCAGTCTAAATTGACATCTGCAAATGCTGCCGCGACAAAATCTTCTAAGGAGGTGCTTTCCCCCGTAGCAATTACATAATCATCGGGTTGGGTTTGTTGCAGCATTAAATACATAGCCTCAACATATTCCTCCGCCCACCCCCAGTCTCTTTGTATGGACATATTGCCTAAATACAGCTTATCTGCGGAACCTTGGACAATGCGACAAACAGCGGCCACTATTTTTTGTGTGACAAATCTTTCTGGACGTAAGGGAGACTCATGGTTAAACAAAATACCTGAACAGGCAAATAAGCCATAAGCTTCTCGATAGTTTGCTACTTCCCAAAAGGCTGCTGCTTTAGCTACAGCATAGGGGCTTCTAGGTCGAAATGGAGTTGTTTCTTCTGCTGGTATTTCGCCGGTATCTCCAAAACATTCACTCGAACCAGCGTTATAAAATTTGGTTGGTGCTCCCAGAAAGCGAATTGCTTCTAATAAGTTCAGTGTGCCTGTGGCTATACTTTCTAGGGTTTCTACTGGCTGTTCAAATGATAAACCGACGGAAGTTTGTCCTGCTAAGTTGTAGATTTCATCGGGTTGGATTTTCGTGAGGATCTGTAAAACACTACGAAAATCTGTTAATGACATTGATTCTAGTTTTACTTGGTTTTTAATCCCTAAAGCAGTTAGGTTGTGAAATGGGGAGACTTGGGCATCTCTCGAAGTGCCGCAGACGCTATAACCTCGATTGAGTAGCAATTGGGCTAGGTAAGCTCCATCTTGACCCGATATCCCACAAATCAGTGCTTTTTTCATCCAATTGACTTAAAATAAGGTATCTAAACGCTTTTGGGTGTTTTGTAATTGGTTGGGGTGATTGTTAGTTAATAAAGCCGAAATCTTTTACACCGTTGTAACCAAGCATTCGGGATTGTCTGAGGGTAAATTCTCCCACTGAAGGATTGTGATGGGGATGAATTACTCCTGTTGCTTGTTGCCAAAGTTCGAGTGGGGCAATTGATAATTCATAATTTGATTGGTGCTTCCTTACATGATACCATTTGGTTTCCTGGCATTCTTCACACCAAAATCCTTCTAACCACTCTCCATCTAGGGGAATTGTGGTTTTCGCTGCTACTAACATTAAGGCTTCTCTACGCTTTACCCCCCTTTCTTGTAGTTGTCCTGGAGTTTGGGCAAATAGTCTGTATTTTTGACTGACACTATCTAAGTAGCAGCCATGAATTGGACAGTAAATGGCTCTTCTTTTAGAACGATTCCGATTTCGGTCACACCTTCTCTGCACTTTGGCCTCCCGCATAAATTTGATACACACAGATCAAAGGAAGGTTGCTTGGGAGGGACTGAGATCTAAACGACCATCAAAGTCCAACTCCTGTTGTAATTTTTGATTTATTTTATTTTCTATTGATTTGTCCAGCATCCTAGCATATTTAGGTTTTTGATAGGTAATACCTCTAACCCTCTAAAATATTGCTTGTTGCAAAACTCTGAGATATTGTTTGGCGATCATTTGTGGGGTAAAGTTTGACTGTAAATACTGGCGGGATGATTTTCCCATTTTTACTGCTAACTGTCGATCGCTATTTAATAAGCGAATAAATTGAGCTAGGCCGATGCTGTCGCCATTTTCTACGGTGATTCCACATTTGCCCTCAGTAATTATCTCACGCAAGTAGGAATTTTCTGGACAAATCACAGCTACGGGTAATCCGGCTGCTAGGGCTGGGTAAAGTTTGCTGGGAGCAACTAAACTTTCTAAGCCTGGTTCTACACTAACTAAAGACAAGTCGCAAGCTGTCAAAGAATAGGGCAGCACTTTTTTGTCTTGATAGGGTAAAAATAGGAAGTTGGTTAGTCCTAAGCGATGTACTTCTTCGATCAGAGTATCCCGTTTGGCTCCCCCTCCAATGCAGACAAACTGAATTGGTTCATCTTTTAATTCTTTAGCAGTTTCTAAGATGGTTTCCATGTCGTGACACCTACCCATATTACCAGAATATAGGACGGTGAATTTGTCAACTAATTTATGTTCTCTCGCAAACCAATTATTTTCTTTGTCCATGGGAACAATCAAGTCAGGATCTCCCCAACTGTGAATTACAGCTACTTTGTCGGCTATTTCTGGACAAATTGCTATGACTCGTTCTTTCATGGCTGGACTGAGAACTACTATACTTTGGGCTTGACTCCAAACTTTCCGATTAAGTTCGCACCAAAACTTTGCCAGCCAATGATTTTCTCCTACTACGCCTAAAGCGATCGCTATATCTGGATATAGATCGTATATTAAACAAACGTAGGATACTCCAAAACACAATCGCGCCAAATATCCGGCAATTGGCAAAAATGGGGGGGCTGATGTTAATAAAAATACGTTGTGTTTACGGAAGTTTTTGATAATATGCAGAAAGGCTCGTAATGTGAATAATACACCACTGACGGCTTTGCCTCTAATTCTTCCTGGCCACAGTTGAGTAGATCGCGATCGCTGAATCCGAATATATCCTAATTGTTCAACTCCGGCAGCTTTCGCAGTTGAAAACGCATACCCTGGCTGCCCTGTAAATACTTCAATATTAGCTCCCTGCTGCTCTAGTTGTTTGACTAATTCTTCAATTAACTGTCCAGTAGCAGCATAATCTGGTGGAAAAAATTCTGTTATTACAGAGGTTTTAAGTAATTTATTACGTCTAGATTTTCGATTATTATCTGTTTCTATCGGAGATATTGCCGATCTAGTCAGAATTTTTTCTCTGTAGATTGCTTCGGTTTCAATACCTACGTTATTTGTGTGGATTACTTCTGGTATTAGATGATTTGGGGATTTTGTTGCCTTGGATATAGTAATCTTTTTCGGCCAGAATGCCATAATTATCGTTTCCTATCTATCGAGAAATTTTAGTATTGATGGCAATTATTCAGGGGAATAACTTTTGAAACCTTCTAGTTTTTGTATTCTTAGTAACTTTTATCGACGCTTGATAGTTCTTTTGACAGGAGAATAAATACATCAACCGGAAAATTTTGTCCACTTTAAACAAAAAGACCAAAGTTCAGTGGGTTTAATTTACATACTCATTTTTGAACCTCCTGAATTATGTGGTAAATGTAAAATTAACATTAGCCTTATTATGTAAATTCCACTAATTAAACAAAAATGATTTGATCAATACTGAGGGTAAAAATCGGTTTAAAAAAGGGATTTATCTAAGTTTGTCCAACTTTTCACTGTTATAACAGAGTTTAATAATTTGTCAAAGGGTATTTTATCTTATCTTCGTTATCTTGAGAAAATACTTAATGATAGTAATTATTGCTTTGTCAATAATCTACGCCGTAATTTATCCAATCCAGTACAAGCACTTAAGTACCGAATAAAAGAACGTTCCTTTGTTCCAAATCGGCATTCAAAGCTTTCAACTTTTCCTTCTGGTCCAGCTAAACCGATGTACACTAAACCCACGGGTTTTGTCTCTGTTCCCCCAGTCGGTCCGGCAATTCCCGTAATACTCAACCCCCAAGTGGTAGAGAGGCGATTTTTTACCCCCAGTGCCATTTGTTCAGCTACGGTTGCACTCACAGCCCCAAATTTCTCTAAATCCTCTGGTTTGACTCCCAATAGCTGCACTTTCACCGAATTAGCATAAGAAATTATCCCACCCCAAAAATAATTAGAACTACCAGGAGTTTCTGTCAGTATTTGCCCTAGCCCACCTCCAGTACATGATTCTGCTACGGATAGAGTTGTTCCTGATGACTGCAATAGTTGACCAACTACAGATGCTAATGTATCGTCATCAGCACCATAATAGTTTAAGCCTGCAATTTCTTTAATTTGCTGTTCAATGGGTGCAATTAAATTTTCTGCGGTGATTGAGGAAGTTGTCTTGGCAGAAATTCGCACTCTTACTTCACCTTTTCCGGCGTAGGTGGCTACTGTTGGGTTGGGTAAGTTTAAATAGGAACTAACTTGTTCTGCTAAGGTAGATTCGCCAACACCCCAAAATCTTAGACTACGGCTATAGATAATTTCCTGACCCCAACCTTGACTTTTGAGAAAGGGAACGGCTGTATCTGTCCACATTCGGTGCATTTCGCTAGGTACACCAGGAAAGGTCAAAATAGTTAAATCGGGTCGTGGTTGCCAAATAATACCGGGCGCTGTCCCTGTGGGATTGGGTAAAATTTCTGCACCTTGGGGAATTAAGGCTTGTTTGCGGTTGCTGGAAGCCATTAATCGACCACGTTGGGCGAATTTCTGGGTTATATCTTCAATAATTTCTGGCTGTTCTACTAAGGCAGTGGCAAAAAAATCAGCGATGGTTTCACAGGTAAGATCATCGGGTGTGGGTCCAAGTCCACCTGTAAATATGAGAATTTTTACTCTGGAAGCTGCAATTTCAATAACTTGTTTGAGTCTTTCTGGATTATCCCCCACGACGGTTTGATAGTAGTGAGGAATACCTAGTTGGGCTAACTGCTGGGCAATAAATTGGGCGTTGCTGTTAAGAATATCTCCTAGCAGTAATTCTGTACCTACACAAATAATTTCTGCACTCATTGGGTAATGGGTAATGGGTAATGGGTAATGGGTAATGGGTAAACTTCAAATCCGTGTCATCTGTGTAATCCATTAAATCCGTGATCGATAAGTTGAGATTTTAGACTCACAGAATCTAAAATCTACTATTTTTTTAGGCTAGGACTGGAACTGGAATTTCTAAGTGGGGATATAATGGGAAGCGATCGCACAATGTCTCTACTCGTCCCAAGCATTCTTGGGCTACTGTTTCTGAGTCTGGAGATAACAGGCGATCGGCAATAATGTTACCAATTTCAGTAAAATCAACCACTCCCAAACCTCTGGTAGTCATAGCTGGAGAACCCAGTCTTAAACCACTGGTAACAAAGGGTGATTCTGGATCAAATGGTACTGTATTTTTATTAGCAGTAATATTCACACCACTAACTAATTGATCTGCCTTTTTCCCCGTCATGCCAATAGAACGTAAATCTACTAAAATTAAATGATTATCTGTCCCATTAGATACTAATTTAAACCCTCGATTTTGTAGTTGGCTGGCTAAGGCACGAGCATTGTCAATTACTTGGGCAGAATAAGCTGTAAACTCTGGTTTAAGGGCTTCGCCAAAAGCGACGGCTTTACCAGCAATTACGTGTTCTAAGGGTCCACCTTGAGTACCAGGGAAAACCGATTTATCCAACTTTTTGCCCAATTCTGCATCACGGGTCAAAATCAAGCCGCCACGGGGTCCACGCAAGGTTTTATGGGTGGTTGTTGTGACTACATCACAATGATCAATTGGGTTGGGATGATGACCTGTAGCTACTAATCCGGCAATATGGGCAATATCAGCTAGAAGATAAGCACCAATTTCATCGGCAATGCTACGGAATTTCTCAAAGTCAATGATCCGGGAATAGGCGGAATAACCACAGATTATGAGTTTAGGGCGCTCTTTCAATGCCAGTTCACGGATTTGGTTGTAGTCTAGTTCTTCTGTTTGTTGACTAACTCCATAGTGTCGCACTTGAAACCACTTACCCGACACGTTGACTGGTGAACCGTGGGTTAAATGTCCCCCGTGGGACAAATCCATCCCCATAATTGTGTCTCCTGGTTGTAGTAATGTCAGGAATACAGCAAAATTTGCCTGGGCGCCAGAATGGGGTTGTACGTTAGCATGGGCAGCACCAAATAACTGTTTGGCGCGGTCAATGGCTATTTGTTCGATTTTGTCAATAAATTCACAACCGCCGTAGTAGCGTTTACCAGGTAATCCTTCAGCGTATTTATTTGTCAATACTGAACCTTGGGCTGCTAATACAGCCGCAGAGGTAAAATTTTCACTAGCAATCAATTCTAAGTGGTCACGTTGACGCTGTAGTTCTTGGTTAATTAACTCGTTGATAGCAGGGTCGGAGGATTTTAGTAGGTCTGAGTTAGTTTTGGTCACTTTAATTATCCTTGGAGAAGTTGGTAAAACAATAGATTTTAGCTAGGTACATTACCTAAATCACAGTCTTATAGTTGCTAATCTACCCAGTTTATCTTGCTCAATCAAATGTGAACAGCAATTAAAGTTTACAGGAGGTTCCGATGCTAGTCATTTTAATGGATGATCAAATTTTTTCCCCTGAGAGGGTTTGCCAGTCTTGTTTACTAGCTAATGGCAATGGTCAGCCTCGTTGGTATGGAGGTCAGTTACGCTGCGGTCAAACTATCCAAAAATGCACTGAACAGCAGCCAGAGCAGTATGAGTGTATGATGGGTTTTCGCATCGCTAATATAAAATAATTTTATTTCCTAGCAATATCAAGCAACTGCGTTATTCTAAGCTCAAGTAGCTGTTTAAATTTAGTCAGAGGAGAGTTCACAATGTCTTGGCGCGGTTCTATTACGGTTCCTGACCGGATCTTTGCTTGTTTGCCTTATTTGCTACCTCTGATTGAATGTCTAATTGTCGGTAGCTTTTTGTTGAGGCAGTTTCCATTATTGGCGGTCTTATTTCTGCCTCTACAGCCAGTGCTAATAGTCTATGGTAGCCTGGGACAGATTGGCCAACTAATCCTGTTTTTCGCCTTGTTTGTCTTGGTGGTAAGAAATGAAAAGATTAATCATTTTATTCGTTTCAATACCATGCAAGCAATTCTTTTGAATATTGTGATATCCTTATCGATCATTTTGTTACGAATTTTGGGTTATGTTCCTGGTGCTGGTTTTGCCATAGAAACCTTAGCCAACACTGTCTTTCTAGGAATATTGGCGGCAGTAGGTTATTCGGTTTTTCAGTCGATAATCGGACGTTATGCCGAAATTCCGGCGATTTCTGATGCTGTTTATACGCAGGTGCGCTAGGTTAAACGGTGAATAACTGTGTTTTCTAGGCGACCAATTCCTTCTATTTCTACACGGATGCGATCGCCCACTTGCAAAGCCCCTACCCCCATAGGTGTACCTGTTAGTACAATGTCTCCAGGCATCAGGGTCATCACTTTACTGATATAAGACACCAAAAAATCTGGGGAAAATACCATTTGATCAATACAGGCAGATTGCACTGGCTGAGAGTTATCATTCAAAAAAGTCTGCAATCTAGCTCCTGGGTTCAATTCTCGGACAATCCAAGGACCAAGGGGACAGAAGGTGTCAAATCCTTTGGCTCTTGTCCATTGACCATCGCTTTTTTGTAAATCCCTGGCTGTAACATCATTGGCGATGGTGTAACCCCAAATTTTGGTTTGGGCTGATTCGATGGTACAATCACAGGTGCGATCGCCAATTATTAATGCTAACTCACCTTCATAATCTACCCGTTGCGACTGTGGAGGGTACTTAATTTGCATTTCCGAAGCAATAATGGCTGTAGGTGGTTTAAGAAAGAGCAGGGGTTCAGCCGGTACGGAAGTTCCCATTTCTGCCGCATGATCTACATAATTTTTGCCTACAGCCACGATTTTTGAAGGTGAACAAGGAGCGATAATTCGATATTTATCGGGTTCTAAGGTGAGATTTGTTGGTTGACCATCTAGCCAAGGTGGAGCATCCAATACTTGCACATTGAAGGATAATTGTAGTAACCCATAGTAAATCTTTCCTTCTTGAGTTTGAACTCGCACGTAACGCTGCGCCATAATTTTGGTTAATATCCTTAGCGATTTAAATTTCGGTAGGTTTGTTCAGGAGGCAGGAGGGCAAAGGCAGGAGGCAGGAGGAACCCACCCTTAAAAGAATGGGCTTGAGGTAATGATACTTTATACCTTGCGCTACGCATCTCGGTATAATTCCTTTTTAAAACTGGGCTTTAGACCCAGAACTAAACTTTTTATTGATACTTCCACCTCCTGCCCTCTGCCTCCTAACTCCTGCCTTTTTGCAAATGATTTAAATTTAAAACTGCTAAGATTATAAACCTACTCGGTAAGGGTACAACTAGGGTATCTTTAGCTGAATAAGTAGAGGACTCTTACTTAGCCAATGGGAAGATTAAGGGAGTTGGATAATTGTAATCTGTTAATATATGTGATATAATAAAAAAGGTGTAAAAATTCCTTGTTGCTTCAGATGTTGATTTAGGCAAGTAATTAGTAAAAAAACTTGTATAAATTAACCAAAAGCAGCCCTTTTGTCCATAAGGTAATTCAAAATATATGACGACAGTTTACGAGACAATGTACATTCTGCGCCCTGAGTTGGGAGAAGAACAGGTAGAGCAGGCCGTTACCAAATACGCCAATTTTTTGCGCGAACAGGGTGCTGAAAATATCGAGATTCAAAATCGTGGCAAGCGTCGTCTGGCCTATGAAATCAAAAGACACCGTGATGGTATCTACATCCAATTTAACTATACAGCCCCACCAACAGCGATCGCTCCTTTTGAACGGAGTATGCGTTTGAGTGAAGAAGTGATTCGCTATTTGACCATTAAGCAAGATGTTCCTTTAGAAAAACCTGCTGCGATTCCTGTAACCGCTTAAACAAGTTTTCAGTGATGGGTCTTGAATTGACAAATTCATTACTCATCAATTTTCAAGAAAGATGAAGAAATAAAGAAAAAATTTGATTTTCGCCCTTTTTTAGGGAATAGTCAAGCAATTAACCCAATTCATCTGGATTTATCCCTAACTGACGCAAACGTTCTGCCAATTGTTCTACTTTTCGTTTGGCTTCCCTGGTTTCTTGTTCAGCCATAATTGCTCGTTCAGTAGCAGCACTAGCTTCTT
>NZ_JAYGHC010000063.1:0-28665 GCF_034932285.1 Cronbergia sp. UHCC 0137 | reverse complement strand
TAAAATTTCCTCTGACTTTAGAAGAAGCTGAAAAGCTGGAAGCAGAAATTAACAATGTTTAATTTAAAAGGACTGCAACTTAATTTGTTGCCACAAATTGGCGATCACCATCTTGTACTTGCTCTAGGAGTTTCTTAGGATGTTGTCCCATGAGAAAAAATTCTTGATAACTTGACAAGAATCGCCTGTAATGCTTAGTATATGGTTGTATACAAAAATGTTATACAGAAAATTTATGTATAATAAATAGTGAAAGTGACTTTGACAGAATAAAGGAAAAGATAACTGCATTCAAATTTAAGTTTACTAAGCCAATGCTGATTAAAAGTCTAGTAATCGGTATCTTAATAACTCTCTATTATGAATAAATCCAAAGAGATACTTGAAGCTCAATGTCTACTCCAGAAAGGCTACTTTCAGAAAGTAATAGAATTACTCAATTCAGTTGATAAGTTTTCACCCAACTACGGTTTTGCTCAGATATTAAAGCTCCGTTGTTTGTTAGAGCAGGGAAAAATTCGAGTAGCAGGTGAGTTATTAGAGTCAGTTGAGCAAGATTCTATGGACAAGGAAAATAGAACACGATTTGAGCTTTGGTCAGGGTTTGTTTCCCTTTATGGTGTATTAAAAAAGCTCTCCTTTGATCGTTGGACAAATCTTGAGAAAGTTTGTTCAGATGTTTTATCAGATACTGTAAAAAGTCCATCCTTAAAAGCACTAGCTCTCGACCTTGATGCGCGTCTTAAAGCGTGGAAGATTAGCTTAGGATACGATTCACCTTGCGTCAGAAATGCTGCTATTGAGCAGATGGGTCAAGCAGTCGGAATTTATAATCAAATCGGTGAACATAAAGAATCAATGGCAGCCAAAAGACGGCAAGCTCAGTTTTGTTGTCATAAGCCTTTGTCAAATCGTTCTCTAGCACGACAACTATTTGAAGAACTTCGAGATGAGGCACATTTAATTGGAGACTTAGTAACAGAGGCTGAGGCTTGCTTGAGTTTAGCCGAGATGGATTTTGATGAAGCCTATGCAAACACCAATACAGATAACAGATTTGAAAATCTTATAGGCTCTTTTGAAGAAGCTGCACAGCTTTTTGTAAAAGGTGGACACATATTTGGGGAAGCAAAAGTTGTTTTAATATTTGGAGAATTACTCCTAAAATATGGTTGCGAAGATGGAGTCAATCTGGTTCTGCAAGCGATTGAAGAACTTGCTAGTAAAGATGAGATTGTTCTTCGCCAAGGTGCTTGGCGAAATTTGAATATTTGGCATACCCATCACGGAAACTTTAAGCAAGCTCGTGAGGCTCTTAGGGAGAGTGAGCAATTGAGTGTCAATATGCAATTTGATCTTTCTCAAGGTATAGATTGGTTAGGGCAAGCAGATTATGCTTTTCGTAGAGGTGACATATCACGAGCCAGAGAAATACTCAGTCAATCTATTGCATTGCTAGAAAATACAAGTTTAGGAATTGCATATCGTCAAATTATGGCAACGATAACAAGTTCTATCGGACTATTTGATGAAGCAGAACAACTGTTGACTGAGATTACCTATAAGCTAAAGCAACACGGACCAAGTTCATCTCTTGCAGATACTTGGTTTATTTTGGGAAATCAGCTTCTAACAAGAGATTATTCTAGATCAATGTATTGTATGGAGCAAGCTATACAAATTGATCAACAATTAAATGATGCTTCAAGTGAAGCGCACCATATTTTTGAAAAGGTATGGATGCAAGCTCAATATCGTCGTATTACTAGTCAATCTCCTTTAATAACGGAAGAAATTGAACTTGGATTTGATCAGGCACGAGATATCCTACTACTTGATCGTACTCTTGAAGGACAGATACAGTTAGGGTCTCTGTGTGATAGAAGGGGGCAAATATACTTTTTTGCAAAAGATTGGCAGCGTTGCGGAACCTGGTTAACTCTAGCAGAAGAACTATTTCGTGAATTTAAATTACTTCCCAGTTTAGCTTTTACTTTAAGTTATCAAGGACTAGTCTTAATTGAGCTAGGTCGAACAGCGGGCATTCAAATGTATGAAGAAGCTCAAAAGCGCTTACAAGAATCACAAGAAATTCTTGAAGAAATTGGGCTACAGGGAGTGATATGGAGATCATTATTTTTTCTTGGCTTGTGTGAATATGAAGCAGGTCGTTTGGAATTACCTAATAGTGATCAACAAAAAAAACGTTGGGAAAGAGCAAATAATTTTTTAGACAAAGCAGCACGAAAAATCGATCAACTTCGTGGTTTTTCAGAAAATAGATATGGGATACACCAGCAAAATACATGGATATCTTTTGGTGTGGATAAACGAACAGTTTATGATACTGGTTTTCAACTTGCTTGGTTTTGGCAGAACAATTGCAAAATGGCTTTGACTTGGTTAGAGCGAATGAAGAGTAGAGCTTTACTGGATGCTCTGGCTGAAATCACATTACCATCCTCTCAAATTTCTGAGCATAAGTTAATCCAACAAGAGCAAGTATTATTGAATCAAAAACAAAATGCCGTTGATGTAGAAGAAGCAATTCAACTTCAAGAGCAACTTGATTCATTATTCAAGTTGATGTCTCAATCCTCTGAAACTAAAGATTATGCGTTTCTACGGAGTGGAGAAATACCCACATGGGAGCAGGTTCAAGAGACATTACAGCGTGAACAGTTGATAATCAGCAATCGACGATTCTTAGTTATTGAGTATTATTGCACTCCACATTATACAATTGTCTTTGGGATGTGTGCTGAATGGACAGAACCAAAAGTTGAATCTATTCAAATTGACTACCAAGCATTAGCTAATTTTGTCAAACTTCATTTCAGGCAACCTGATGGTGTAAGAATGATGATAGAAGATATTGGAGAACTACCTTGGCATAAATTTAGCAGTTTATTATCACCGCTTTTAAAATGGTCTGAGCCTAATGATATTGTGTGCCTCATCCCCTACGGGATTATTCATGACTTACCATTACATACACTCGTAATAGAAGATCATTATTTAATTGATCGAAATCCAGTCTTTTACTGCCCAAGTATTTCAGTTCTTCAGTATCTCCTACAGAGGGACTACTCAGTACATCAGGTAAAACAAAGAAATTTTACAGGAGCAGTTTTTGGTGACTCAAGATGTAACTTGCCGCGTTCAAGAGATGAAGCTTTGGCTGTAGCTGAACTAATGCAGACTACCCCCCACTTAGGTGAATCAGTCACTCGTCAGAACTTTCTTCTTGCTTTGAAGTGTGCTGACATACTTCATTTTGCTGGACATAGTGAGTTATCTGCCAGCGATGGTTTTAATAGTGGACTATATCTTGCTGATGGAGATTTACTTAGAGCTTCTGAGTTATTTAGTCTTTCAACTCGTACTGACTTAGTTGTTTTGAGCGGGTGTGAAACAGGAGTAAGTGAACAACGTACAGGTGATGAATTAGTAGGCTTAGTCAGATCATTTCTTTATGCTGGTACTAATACCCTTTTAGTTAGCCAGTGGCGAGTTAACGATGAATCAACTAAAGACCTTTTGAACAATTTTTACTTATATGCTTTTGGTGAAAATACCCTCAGCAAAGCAGAATCTTTACAAAAAGCAATCAAGAAAGTACGTAGTAATTCTTGCTGGCAAAGCTTTTATCATTGGGGTGGGTTTGTACTTATCGGTGACTGGAAATAAATGAGGTGATTTATGGAAATACGACTATTCGATGAGCCATTAGTGATTGATGAGGGTGCTTTAGAGCAACGTGCAAATGAAGATATTTTAATTGATCAAAGAATCCGACTACTTGCACAGGAAAATCGCCTTGGTTTGTCTAGAGGAGCAACTAAACGAGAATTATTTGATCGTCGAACGAAAGCGATTTTGGATATACCTTTCCAGGTGATTGCCCATGCTCATCCAGAGTGTAGGTTTCATTGGGTACGTCTTACCATAGACTTTAGCTCAACTACAGATGCAATTATCCGTGATCTCAGTCCACGAGAAGTTCTTGGAAGTGAACCCGTTAAAATTTCTACCAAACATACTGGTGGACTCTCTTTTGAAGTCGAGCAGGTGAAGCTATCACCACAGTTCAAATTTGAAAAGTCTATGGAACATCAGATTTATTTCCCCGAAATAACTAGTTCAGGTGCTGGATTTTCTAGTGTTCAATGGAATTTTCAAGCTTTGAGTGATAGGGAATTGCATGTGGATCGAGAACTCCGAATTTTGGTTTCATTTCCAGCAAGCGTAAGGAGACTTGAGGCAAATTTCTCTTTGAGATCTCGCATCTCGATAAAGGGGTGGGCAGGACTTATACCAGTTATGGGGCGAAAACGTATTGTTGTTGAGACCTTTGAACATATAGATTAATTGTTGTGATCCCGATGAGCCGATGTTATTACATTGACTAAATAGCAGAAAGGAGCTAGAACGATCTAGCTCTAAACTATGATATAAGTTAAATTTAAGTAATGAGACAAAATTAATTACACAAATATCAGGGCTGAAATCCTTAACTGGCAAAGAATTGGTAAATAAATAATATGTAATTAATTCTGTCCAGGTACTTATTATTTCTTCCTCTTGCTGTTCCCCAGAATTTGCTTCAAAGCTCGAAGAAATAGCGAAAGAATTAGATAGGAGTGTTTCTAGTGTGTTAATTTGGTGCGTTTTGGAGCGATAGCTACGCTCGCACAGGCATTGCTTCGGAAATTATTGATGTTGCCGTAGTTTACATCAATAAGATATATTTCAGGCATTTTATCATAAAAAGATGGGACACATTTTGTGCATGAAACTTTATAGGATAAGGGATTTAAAATTAACACACTAGCTAATCTCCAAATTCATCTAGTAGATTAAACCTTCAGCCTAATTTCAACAACTTGACCATCACGAATGATAACAGCTTCTACCAACTCCCGGTAAACCCGTTTTTTGTCGTCGTCGCTGGCATTCTTCCAAAGATCAGGATCTGAAAATGCCCACAATAATAATTCCTGAGAAATAGTGTTAATTTCCTGATTTTGGGATAACGAATAACGTAATTGTGTTATTTGAGATTCTAGATTAGCGATCGCTATTTTAATTGCGTCATTGGGTGCAATTGAATTTATTTGTTGAAGCTGGAATAATTGCGATCGCAGTTTCTGAGTTTCTGGAGATTCTGGTTCTGCCGAAAATTCTGGAGTTTGAGAAATGTTAGAGATTTGCGCTGCTTTCTTTATGAGGGCATCAATTACGGCAGCTTCTACAACTTCCATTTTGATCATAGTTTTTTGGGAGCATGATCTAGAAGTCCAATTTTTGCACTGAAAATAATAATTCATTTCCTTGGGGATGCCTAATCTTTTTGCTCTATAACCGTTATTAACGCTGCTCGTTGAATAACAACTGCTACGGCATTCAGCACAAAAAACTAAGCCAGAGCAAGGATATTTAAGTGCAGTAGAACCATATCCCTTGATTTCTCTGTTACGATTTAAGATAGATTCAATTTCTTTCCCCTCGGCATCAGATATTAGGCGTTGTTCAGGATGGGTATTTAAGTGAAGTTCTGCTCTCCCATTTTTGTCTTTTCTTAGATAAGGTAAATGCCCCCTAAGTACGGGATTTCTCAGCCAATTAGACAGCCCTCCGTTACTGAATTTAAAAACACCTTGAGCAACACGACCACCTTTTTTTGGTTCTCCAGGTTTGTTATTGTGTGCAAAAGTCTGAATACCGTAACGGGTGTTAATTTCTCTCAAGCATTGTCTTAGCGTCTTTTTTTCTAGAAAAGCATCAACAATTTCACGGGCTATTGCAGCTTTGGACATCTCGCATTGGCCAATAATCAGACACAAAAAGGGATTGTGATCTAGCTGGTGTTGATTGTTAACTTTGATGTATCCAAAAGGTGAGTTCATCGCCACCTTGCGATCGCGTAAGTGCTGCCAGCCATGCTGAACCCGCTCGCTCAATCGGTCAACCTCCATTTCAGCGAGTGCGCCCAACATATTAAGGTGAAACTTTCCAGCAGCCGTTTTTAAATCTATACTGTCATCTAAGGCGCGGAGGTTGCAGTTATGTTTCTGTAAATCATCAATAGTTTTTCTCAGAGTTGGGAGGCTACGAGTTAAACGGTCGAGTCTGGTAACAACTATTTCCTTCACCTGACCTTTTCTCACCAAATCTATTAGCTTGTTAAATTGCCTGCGGTCATCTCGTGATCCCGATTCAACATCTACAAATAATTCTTCAGCCCCAGCGTTACGAATGCGATCGCATTGTTGCTCAAGTGCGTGAGAATTATCAGCTTGTTCCCGACTTGAAACTCTAGCATAACCAACGGTTATCATGGGTTTTGCCCTGATTATTTATCATATTATACACTCGGTAATGCTAATTCATTTCTGGACGAATTAACCGAATTTAAAAGAGATGTATTGGAGTTTTTGCGTCAACCATTAGAAGATGGCTATGTAACAATTTCTCGTACTAAACAGTCGGTGACATTTCCGGCACAGTTTACTTTGGTGGCCAGTACCAATCCCTGTCCTTGCGGTTACTATGGGGACACTATTCAACAGTGTACCTGTTCACCAAGGCAACGGGAGCAATATTGGGCTAAGTTGTCTGGACCTTTGATGGATAGAATTGATTTGCAAGTGGCGGTGAATCGGTTGAAACCGGAAGAAATTACCCAACAACCGACGGGAGAAGCTTCAAAATCGGTTGCAGAAAGGGTAAGACACGCACGCGATCGCGCTAGGGTTCGCTTCCAAACAGAACCAAGTCTGCGTTGCAATGCCCAAATGCAAAGTCGTCATCTCCAGGTATGGTGTAAATTAGATGATGCTAGTCGCAATTTATTAGAAGCTGCAATTCGGAAATTGGGGTTATCTGCACGGGCAAGCGATCGCATTCTCAAGGTGGCGCGAACTATTGCAGATTTATCAGGAGACGATGATCTCAAACCCCAACACGTAGCGGAAGCGATTCAATATCGCACAATTGATCGGATGCAATAGAAGGTCTTAGGTTAATATTCGGTTATTTATTTTGCTTAAATCATTGATTTGAATTTGTCAATACTTTTCACCATATCTTTATTTAGAGTTTATCTAAAAAATATAAATATAAATCAGATTAAATTTAGTTTTTTGACTGAAGGAATCCCAAAACCTTAGAAGTATAAAAAATAGCGATTATAAGTCATCCATGAATTAAAAAATCATCCTCAAGACAGTTCAATTTGGATCTTTATTTTGGCAATCTGGACTGATGAACTTATTGAGTAAATTCCAATTTATGTACTGCATTGGGTCATTAAAGAAATCAGTCAATTTTTTTCTGTTATTTAAGGGCATCTAGTTAGGAGTATATTTCAGATAATTTGGAGAAATGAATAATATGAAAGATGCCTCACAAAATTGGATTATGACTAAAAAAATGGTCGTAGTTTCCTTAATTCCCACCGTAATATTCGCAGCTTTGTCTCATCGTGTAGTTGCTGAAGATCCGGGGATCTGCTTTATGGTAACGTCTTCTGGAAAAACAGTGAGTTTAGGCAAACTGTGTGGTGCAAAAACAAAAAGCAATAGTGAATATTTAATTCAGAAAAATAAAAATATTTCTCATATTTCCAGTTTAACAAAATTGTCAGAAGGTAAAGTGGGAAGGATTCCTATTAAACGACGCATTGGTAAAACACCAGTAATTGAAGTTACCTTTAATAATAACCAAACCTTTGATATGATTTTAGATACAGGTGCTAATGGTACTTTGATTACTCGTGGTATGGCTAATCAATTGAAAGTTAAAACTACAGGAACAATGCGAGCGCAAATTGCAGATGGAAGTCAAATTAAATTCTCTACAGGACAGGTAAAATCTATGGCTGCTGGTGGGGTTGTTGCTAATAATATTGAAGTAGCGATCGCACCTAAAGGTGGTATTGGTTTATTAGGTCATGATTTCTTTGGGAATTACGACATCAAACTATCAGCAACCGATGTAGAATTTCATCAACGCTAGGAGGTTTTATTCGTGCCTGTTTAAGGTATACGAAAAACGGTTGGGATATGGACTTTTACAAAATGACGAAAAACCCAGATTTGTAGGGGTTTAGCATTGCTAAACCCTTACCCACAGAATCAAATGATTAAGCCGTGTTTAGTATAAATTATTGGGGTCAATTCCCTGGGATTTTTTCTACAGCCCAAGGTAACAAATTACCAGCTTCTTGTTGTTTTTTTATTTTAAACTAATTAAGCTAAAAATGAATCCAAGCTTGGTACATCTAGCCAACATCCTGATTCATCAGATTGATGGGATAAATCCATTAATAACTGAGAATAAACCCCTTCTCGCAAAGAAGGTATAATTTCCTCTTGGGTTTCAATTCCTTTTACCCATTGATCTACAACACGAATAAATGCACAAATCCGACCATCTGCATAATGTTGAGGAAATAGTAATTGTTTAGGTATTTCCATTGCTGTTAATGGTTGACCTAGTTTAGAACCCCAAACTTGAAAACCATGAATATAGTCTTTTTGATTGTCGCTACTTAAAACTAAAGTACCTTGATCTCCATAAACTTCTATTGAGTGGGGTCTAGGTGCATGAACAACTGCACTAATAGAAACTTGGCAAGGTGTACCATTAGCTAATTCTAGGGATAACATACAAGTATCATCTGTATTCACTGGTTTTATTTCACCATTAATCGGGTCAATACGTGTGGAAATAGCAGTGCTTAAATTAGCGTTTAATCTACTAATTGACCCGAACAACCAGTGAATATAATCAAAAGCATGAGAACCCAAAGAACCTAATACACCCCCTCCTTTTTCTTTAGTAGAATACCAGTTCCAAGGACGGGAAATATCAGCACGAGAAGCGCCCAACCAATCAATTTTAATGAAGCGTAAATTCCCCACATAATTGGAGGCAAGGAGTTGAGCAAAAAATTGCCATTCGGGAACAAAGCGAAATTCAAAGTCTACGGTGGCAATTACATTATTATTTTTAGCTAATTGATAAAGTTCTTTGGCTTCAGAAGCATTTAATGTTGTAGGTTTTTCTAATAATAGATGTTTTCCGGCTTGTAAAACAGTTTTTGCCATTTCATAATGTAAAAATGGTGGCGTGGAAATACTAACGGCTTGGACTGTTGATAATGTTAGAATATCGGATAAATTATCAGCAGCATGGGGGATATTGTGGGTGGTAGCTATGGCTTTAGCTTTATTTATATCCCGATGATAAACGGCCGTTATTTCGGTGTTGTGATGGGCTTGAAACCCAGGAATATGTACTTTTTGCCCAAATCCAGTTCCAACAACTGCTACACCAATCATAAACAATTACACAAATTAAAAGAATTACTTTAATATAGCAGGAATAGGAACAGGCTGGAAAATTTTTTGATATACTGTAAACGACTGAGATTTGAATTTTTACAAAATTACGACAAACCCGAAACCTGTAAGGGTTTAGCAATGCTAAACCCCTACTTATGGAATTAAAAAAAACGCAATTTAGCCCTGCGTACAGTATATCTAAAGTTTTATGATAAAGGTATGTTCTCAACCAAACGAGAAAATTGTAGGTTGGGTTAAGCGACAGCGTAACTCAACAAAATTGAGAAAACGCTGGGTTTATTAAAACTCAACATTGGAGTAGCTTAATCCAAGCAAGTTAGGACTTACGCAATTACAATAATGTTGGGTTTCCTTACGTCAACCCAACCTACAATTTTCAACTACAATTTTCAACTACAATTTTCAACTACAATTTTCAACCAATAGGATGATTGCCAGGATTAACTGCATGAATAAATTCACTACCTGAGTGTGGACGACCACGTTTATATTTAGCATCTTCTGGTTTACCCCAACCTAACTGTAAAATTATTTCTAAGAAATTAGAATTTTCCCATTTAGAAAAACTTGCCCATTCTGTTCTTTGAATAATTCTTTCAACATCTGGAATATTAATTTTTTGATGTTGTTTACCTATATTAAAACTTAAATATAAATCCATGTCCACGGTGACGGCATACCAAAAATCTAAAATAGAACTTTTGGCTGATTTTAATATTTCTAAATCACTGGGTAAGGCAATTAATTCTGTATCAATTTCTGGATAGTGTAGGGTGTGGCCTTTTAGGGTGACATCTTGCCAAATAATTCCAGAAACCTGATGTTCTCGTTGATATTCATGAATGGACGCTTTAAAATCTTGATAAGCCGTAAATTTTTGTAACCCATCAGTTCTAATAAATTGATCTATAACTGGGTCAATAGATACTGTTATCTCTAACTTTAGACGTTCTCCCTTGAGACAGGCTTGGCGTTCATCTGCCAAAATTTGGATTAAATTTTGAGTAGTATAAACATTAGTCATTGCTTATCTTTAAAAGGGAACAGGGTTGAGAGTTTTTTGGTGTTTGTCGCGTAGCGTGGTGTCAGATATTATTTAAATATAATCTCTTGCCAGAAATATAATTACCGTATCAGAACCAACGAAAGATCGGGAAATTATGTATAAACTATAACTTACTGGAATAATTAATTATCTACTTGCAGTTCGTAGATAGATATGGCTTCATCTTTACCCTTGACTTTGACTGATTTATCTACCAATTTGAGAGAAAATAATTGAGGATAGGATAAATTATTAACTACTGACTCTGTTACTAGAATATCGCAGCCGTACTGTTTTGTTAATCCTTCAATGCGTGAAGCAACGTTGACGGTATCACCAATAACGGTGGAATCAATGCGGGAAGTAAAACCTACCGTACCCATGACTACTTCACCACGATGAATACCGATACCAACGGCTATTTTTGGTAATCCGTTATGGTTTGGGTTTTGCTGTAGCGATCGCTCTAAGTTAAACTTAGATAAGGCTTCTTGCATCAAAATCGCTGATTTCAATGCGCAATCTGTGGCTTCATCGTCAAATAAGGCCATAATCGCATCACCAATATACTTGTCAATAAAACCGCCGGCTTTATCTATGGCTTCTCCCATGCAAGCCAGGTAATCATTTAAAAATGTGAAAATTTCTAATGGTGCCATGGCTTCAGACATGGAGGTATAACCCCGAATATCCACAAATACTATTGTCATTGTGCGGACAGAAGCAACTCCTAATTCAATATTTTCTATTCCTTGGGGGGCAATGACAGCAATAAATTTATTCGGGACAAATCTCTCAAAAGTTTCTAGGGTTTTTTGGGCTTTATTAAAGGATATTTGCAATGCGGCTGACATTTCATTAAATGAATTTGCTAATGCGCCAATTTCATCGGTACGATGATTAATTTCTGCACGATGATCTAAATCTCCTCCGGCAATTTTAGCCGCACTTGTTTGTAAACGTTGCACGGGATCACTTAAATGATGGGCTAAAATATAGGCAAATATCCAACCGATAGTTAAGCCCACAACACCAACCATCAGTGCATGAGTTATAACTGTGATTACAGCCTGATCTATGCGGCGTAAAGACACACCAAGCCTTAAAGTACCAAGTTTTTTGCCAGATAGTGATAATATATCTGAAGCTATTTCTACTACTTGTTCACCACGTTTTGCCCGCAATATTTCAGAAAAATAAATATCTCTGAGAATAACTGTATCTATAATCCGAGTTTTAGGATATGATTGTAATGCTCTATTGGTAACTGTAATAGGTACAATATCAGGAATATAGTTGTTTTGAAATTCATTAGGAGAAGCTGCAACTATTTGATGATTTTGACTGGCATCAGATACTAAAGCATAGATAAATTCATCACTTTCTTTGAGTAATAAATCTAAATTTATCCGAATTTGACTCCAATTTTCTTGGGAAAGTTCATTAGAATAGGTAGAACTCAAGACTTGAGATAGAAGTTTACCTTGGTTCAGTTTTTCTTCAAGATAGCGATCGCTTTCATTTTTCGCCCACACCGTCACCGTTCCACCAATCAATGTTACAATTAACATTGTCGTAGAAATCATGATTTGGGTGCGAATTGAACGAAAGGCAAAAAGTTTCATGGCTGTGTAATCAATTCTTCTACAAATGTCACCCAGCGCCGATTTTTAATTTTATCTTGGCAATCTTCACCAAAAGCTAAGGTAACTGGACCCCCCATTTTGGATGTAATTGGTAATTTCTGATCACCCCATCTAGTTGCTAATATAACTACGCACTCTTGCAAATTAGCCGCAGTTAAACTTACTGGGTTGCTACTACTATGATAGACTCCCGCCTTACCTCTCACAATAATTTGTCCTTGAGGGGTAAGTTTAATATTGAAATCACCTAAAATATCCTGCATACTCACACCATGTAATTTGATTTTGTTGCTAGGCCACCCAATTGGATAACCTACAGTGTTTGTAATCGTGGTTTGGGGTAATTTATCTAAGTCGGACAGCTTGAGTTCGCTGTTTCCCAATCTGACACCAGCTTTTTCAGTCCCGACTACAATATGACTAACGTAAAATGCCCAAGATGAGTCATCATAAACTCTTTTGATATTAGGATATTGACTATAGGGAAATACTAAATATATCGGACCTCCTGAATCTCGTTGAATTGCTTGATTATCCCTGGCAACTGCCAATATAATCGGATAATTGCGTAAATCATCTAGTTTTACTGTCACTTGGTAGCCATCGTAGCAGACAAAGGTAATATCAGTTACACTAGATTTAACCCCCATCTGTTCGAGCAAAGTAGATACACGTATACCTTTAAATTCAAACACCTTGTTCGGTTGAACTACATAATTAGCATCTGTCGTTCTTACAGTGGTAGTTGCCAAATCAATCAACTGGTCCCAATTTAATGTTACGGTTTGATTATTTGTAGTTTCACCTTGAATAACTAAGTTCCATGGGTTCTGCTGTTGATTTTTACCCTGATCTGCCACAATTTTAGCATTGCCAGCGATCGCTTCTTTGCGCCATACTTCCAGTTGTTCATCTGTAGGAGTTTCTGTACAACTCCCCAAACAGATAATTGCTGTCCCTAATGCTATCCAAACCAAGTTTTTCCAGAAATTTGTTGCCACCACGTTTACAAATAATTAAAAATTAGTAAAGACTGTTAGGGGGATCTTTTCAGCGTTGTGGAAATTTAACTAGAGGTAATTGTATTTACCAACAACACATTAGCACTGTTTTACATCATAATTAATTATTTTCCTCAAAACTTTAATTTCCATAAAAAGGAACAGGGGAAGGAAGCAGGGCAGGGGGCAGGGGAGGGAATAATTAATTTATTACCCATTACCCATTACCCATTACCAATAACTAAATCAGGAGTTAATTTTCAGTGGTATTACAAATACAAAACAACACTTACGAAGCGAAAACCCAAGAAATTGCTAGACAACTGTTATCAGCGACAAGGGAAAATCGCTCATTTTTAGCTTCCTTGCGTGACCAAATGCGCTGGGATGACAAATTACTGGGTTATGCGATGAGTAACCCCGGTTTACGAGTCCAATTATTCCGATTTATTGATACTTTACCAGCTTTGGGCAGTAAATCAGAAATTGCTGCTCATTTACAAGAATATCTGGGAGATGAGTCTGTTGAACTACCCGCAGCTTTAAAGGGAATGCTCAACTTTGCTAACCCCGATTCTATGCCGGGACAGGTAGCAGCGACAACAGTAGGAACAGCAGTAGAAACCCTGGCACATAAGTATATTTCTGGAGAAAATATAAAGCAAGTCATTAAAACCGTCGAAGGACTACGGAAAGAAAAAATGGCTTTCACCATTGATTTACTTGGTGAAGCAGTAATTACAGAAACAGAAGCGCAGTCTTATTTAGAACGTTATCTAGAATTGATGGAACAATTGGTGGAAGCTTCTCAAAGTTGGACAAATATTCCGGCTATTGATGAGGCTGATGGAGAAATTTTACCGAAAGTCCAAGTTTCTGTCAAATTAACGGCGTTTTATTCCCAATTTGACCCATTAGATGCTAAAGGTAGTGAGGAACGAGTTAGCGATCGCATTCGTATTTTACTCCGTCGTGCCAAGGAATTAGGCGCGGCAGTCCATTTTGATATGGAACAATACGCTTACAAAGATATAACTCTGCAAATTCTCAAAAAACTTTTACTAGAAGCAGAATTTCGTCAACGGACAGATATCGGGATCACAATTCAAGCATATCTGCGAGACAGTGAAGCAGACGTGAAAGATATCATCGCTTGGTTACAACAGCGTGGTTATCCCTTGACGATTCGTTTAGTTAAAGGTGCATATTGGGATCAAGAAACCATTAAAGCTGCACAAAAACATTGGCCACAGCCAGTTTACAACGATAAAGCTGCCACAGATGCCAATTTTGAAGCTATTACTCAGCTATTGTTAGAAAATCACCAATATGTCTATTCTGCCATAGGAAGTCATAATGTGCGATCGCAATCACGCGCCATAGCCATAGCCGCAAGTCTCAAAGTCCCCCGTCGCAACTTTGAAATGCAGGTTCTCTATGGTATGGGTGATAAAATCGCTAAAGCTTTAGTTGACAAGGGTTATCGTGTGCGGGTATATTGTCCTTATGGGAATCTTTTGCCAGGAATGGCTTATTTGATTCGCCGTTTGTTGGAAAATACCGCAAATAGTTCTTTTTTACGGCAAAATCTGGAAAATCGTCCGGTTGATGAGTTGATAGCAGCACCGGATTTGTCTCACGCAGAGACGCAGAGACGCGGAGAGGAAGAAATGAGGTTTGTTGGTGTTGCGGATACTGATTATGCTGAGGAGGAGAAAAGAAGGGTTTCTCAACTAGCTTTCCAAGGGGTTCGTCAGCAGTTGGGGAGAATTTATTTACCTCTGGTGAATGGGGAGTATGTGAATACGGCGACGTTTGTTGATTCTCTCAATCCTTCTAATTTTAGTGAGGTAATTGGGAAGGTTGGGCTTTTGAGTGTTGAACAGGCTGAGGAAGCAATGCAATCTGCAAAAGCGGCTTTTCCCGGTTGGAGAAAAACACCAGCTAAACAACGGGCAGATATATTGCGGAAAGCTGGTGAGTTGATGGAACAGCGTCGCGCTGAACTTTCGGCTTGGATAGTTTTGGAGGTGGGGAAACCTGTTAAGGAAGCAGACGCAGAAGTTTCGGAAGCCATAGATTTTTGTCTTTACTATGCTGAGGAAATGGAACGTCTGGATAAAGGTGTAGTTTATGACGTTTCTGGCGAAAATAATCGTTATATCTACCAGCCTAGAGGAATCGCTGTAGTTATTTCTCCCTGGAATTTTCCTTTGGCTATTGCTTGCGGAATGACTGTCGCTGCTTTGGTTGCGGGTAATTGTACTTTGCTGAAACCTGCGGAAACATCTTCTGTTATTACCGCTAAACTCACAGAAATTTTAATAGAAGCCGGAATACCAAAAGGTGTATTTCAATACGTCCCAGGGAAGGGTTCTCAAGTTGGTGCTTACTTGGTAAATCATCCTGATACTCATGTAATAGCTTTTACAGGTTCTCAAGAGGTAGGCTGTAGAATTTATGCAGAAGCAGCTATTGTTCAACCAGGACAAAAGCACCTAAAGCGGGTGATTGCGGAAATGGGTGGTAAAAATGGGATCATTGTTGATGAAAGTGCTGATTTAGACCAAGCCGTTTTAGGAGTGGTGCAGTCAGCTTTTGGTTACAGTGGTCAAAAATGTTCTGCTTGTTCGCGGGTAATTGTCTTGGAACCAATATATGATGTCTTTGTGCAGAGGTTGGTAGAAGCGACAAAATCCTTAAATATCGGTGAAGCGGAATTAGTGAGTACCCAAGTTGGACCTGTGATTGATGTTAATGCCCAATCTCGGATTCGGGAGTATATTGAAACAGGGAAACAAGAAGCAAAATTAGCCTTAGAATTACCTGCACCAACTCAGGGTTATTTTATCGGACCCGTGATTTTTTCAGAAGTACCCCATGATGGAGTTATAGCCCAACAGGAAATTTTTGGGCCTGTGTTAGCAGTAATTCGGGTAAAAGACTTTGAAGAAGCTTTAACAGTGGCTAATGGGACAAACTACGCCTTAACTGGTGGACTTTATTCTCGCACACCATCCCACATCGAGCAAGCACAGACAGAGTTTGAAGTTGGTAATTTATACATTAACCGTAATATTACAGGAGCGATCGTCTCTCGTCAACCCTTTGGCGGTTTCAAACTTTCTGGTGTGGGTTCAAAAGCCGGGGGTCCAGATTACCTCCTGCAATTCTTAGAACCACGCACAGTCACAGAAAACATTCAGCGTCAAGGTTTTGCACCTATTGAGGGTGCTGAGTAACTATATCCTACACAGATCCCCGACTTTTTAAAGAAGTCTGGGATCTAAAATTTATGAATAGTTATTTTGTAAATTTTTTTTAAGCACTTGTTTCTAACAAAATTTTCTGCAAAGAATTAGGACTACGTTTACTGATATACAGCATCTCAATTCCAATAATTTTTCCCTCAGCGTTGTAGTCTAAAATAATGCCATCACTCACCTCTTCAGACTCAATCACATCTGAATCATCCAAGCTCAAGTACAGCGCATCATCTTCTTTATGTATAATCAGTTTCATTTCACTCTCCTATCAAAAAAGACGGTTACAACTCGATTAGGCTCAATATTAGGATTTACAATTACCCGCAACCAGCGATCGCCAAAATCCTGTATTCGCTTTAAATAATGCGTATTTCCATGAATGTCAGCTAAAAGATCGACTCTTTCAGGATATAGCAATGTCTGTTCTATCCACGATTCTAATATTTTACGCTTTTGAATTTGATAACGAGCGTGTTCAGTCAGATTAAAGCTTTCTATAATTTTTGTCTCCTATTCAAAACAACACTTGAAGTACGAATTATTCTGCGTTCAGTCAGTCACAAGTAACCAATACTAAATTGTCTGGAGATGGTAATGTTGGTGTAAATAATACATCAATTTGTCTAACTTCTGAGGTAATATCTTTACTGATATCTACTTGACCATAGGGTGTGAATAGTTCTGTAAGATATTGTTTGGTAAATTGGTCATGAATAAAACGAGTCATTGTTTTGATTGAGGGGATGAGGAGTGCGATCGCGCAGTGTTTCTCAGTAAATTTGTATTTGGAAGTGCGATACTTAAACTAATTGTAGTCATCGCACCTCGTCTGTTATTTATGAATTGCTATTTTGTAAATCTTGCTAATAACTCTTCATGAGATAACTGCAAAAGCACAGGAGTAAATTCTTCCCTAGACATAGCAACTAATTGATCAATAATTGTAGCTAATTGTGGATCAACTTCTCCAAAGCGTACTTGCAAAATACTTTCAATCATAGCGCGACGTTCTCTTTCTATACCTTCTTGTCGTCCTTCCTGTCGTCCCTCTTGTCGTCCCTCTTGTTTAATTTCTTCTAATTGTTGTTGATATATTTCCGATAATTTCATAATCAACTCCTGATCATCTTGATCAATATCTTGTTCTTTTGATTGACGTGCAGATAAGACCGCAATTAGTTCATATACTAATTGTATAGTCTTGTTCAAGAATGGACTATTTTTAGAAAGGTTTTCTAATTCTTCCACTGCTTGTTTTTGCACTTTCCCTCTACCTAATACCCTTAAAAACAGCGTTTCTGCTGTATTGGGTAGTTGATGGATGACAACAATTACGGTTTTTAACCCTTTTCCGAGAAAATAAACCCCTTGACCCCAATTTTCCTCATCTACAGTTACATTAAAACTTTCTAAGATGTCTGGTGATGCTGTGGGGGTCAATATCCATAAATAAGGCAATTGTGCTTCATTTATCCGTGTATTATTGCGTTTTGCTTCCCGTTCTAGGTCTGCATGGATGTCAAATAATTTACCCATGCAACTGCGAATTTCGCTTTTGGTGACAGGGTTGCGGAATGGTTCAAATATTGCTGATGTTGCATAAATCCCCATTCTTCCTAGCAGTCCTAGCGTTTCGATATTGTCTGGAGATGGTGATGCTGGTGTAAATAATACGTCAATTTGTCTAACTTCTGAGGTAATATCTTTACTTGCATCTACTTGACCATAGGGTGTAAATAGTTCTGTAAGATATTGTTTGGTAAATTGGTCATGGATAAAACGAGTCATTGTTTTGATTAATGGGTATGGGGAGTGCGATCGCTGCTGGGTTTATAGGAATGGAGAGTAGTGATTTAAAGATGATTTCCTAACATATCAATCCAATAATAATTATCTTCAAAATGTCCATATAATCTTTTAGCATCTCTATCTGACCAAGCGTCACATTCATGGGTTGGCTCTGGAGAAAATCTACTTCTAAAAGGTCTACCTTTCAAGGATTTAAAGTCAAGAGACCTGGGATTATATACTTCTTTATCAGAATCTAAAGATTCCAAGTAATGAGAAAGCTGATCTAATCTTTCATTTATAATTAGTAAGCGATCTTCAGATAAATTGATTGCATCCTGTTCAAAGCGTTCAGAATACTTTAACTTTTTACTTAATGGAGGTAATAAAGTTTGTTTATAGTATTCCTTACAACATTTTTGCCATAAAAGTTTACCCCATTCTGACAGTGAAACACGATCATCAATTTGTTCTAGTAATGTCTCAGGAATTTCTTTACATTCTTCTGCATATAATTCTTCTGATAAAATTGCCATGCGACGAAAAGCGTGTAAATTTTTACCAATAAATCCTTCTGGATCTAGCTGTATAGGTAAACGAGGAATTTTTAATAATTGAGAACCTGATTCAAATATATAAATACTTTCATCGGCATAAAACATTGCAACAGCTTGAAGAAATCCATTAACACTTTTAAATCCACCTGTTAAGTTAAAAACTACTCTCCAGTGAGGTCTGGGATATTGTATTTCCAGTTCTTCATCACACCACTGAACTATTTCAGATAATGCAATTCTAAACGATTCAATATCTTTAGTAGAAAGATTTTTGATATTTTTTGGAGTTGCGTTTAACTTCTGTTTTTCTAACCACTCAGCTACCATATTAGCTGTGCTATCACCCAAATAAGTATCTGTAGCAAGTAAAATGTGCTGTTCTCCTTTTGGAGTTCCAGAATAATAAGTAATGATTCCGTTTAGTTCAGCACTGAATTTCCGAGCTTCATTTATTCCAGCAGTTTGTATAATTTCTCTACGTTCAGCTATATGCTTATCAATAATATCTTTTTGCTCCTTAGTTAGCTCTTCCTTTTTGCAGTTTGTTGTTTGATTTAGCAGTTTTCTAAGATTTTCTTCTGTACCATTAGTTAACAAGCTAGTTCCACAAGGGGAAATAATAATTGTAGGTTTTGTATTCATGACTTCTTGATCCTTTCCTTAATTTATTAATTAATTTCTAATTTCTTTAACTAATGTCTGTCCCATTCCCAACCGTGTCTTAATTCCCGTACCAGCAAACCGCGCATATTGAACTAATAAATTAGCTACATTTGCTAACAAAGGATCTGCACGTTGAAAAACTTGTAAACTCACATCACCAACAAATCCATTTACAAAACCTTTACTTAATTGGTAACTGCGAGTTTGAATTTTGTGGTTTTTGAGTATAACAACATTATTAAGATAAGCAATTAATTCATCACCTCCTAGATAAACGGGTGCAAAATTATTCCAGCGTTCTAACCAACTGCGGAACATTAATGTAGGTACAGGTAGAGGTAAGTTTGCTGTACCTTGAGAAAAGGCTGTAGGGGTGATAAATTCTAATTCAAAGCGTCTCACAGGTTCTGGTTCATTTCCTACTAAGATTGTGTAGATTTCTTCATAACTGGTAATTTCATCTTCACGATTGATAATGTTGAACTTTGCACCAAGAAATTCTAACGATTCTGAAAGATTGAGTTCAGAAATCGCTTTAGCTGAAACTGGATTTAATCCAGATAGAGATAATTGATAAAATTCCTCTGGATGAAATGTAATAAAATCTCTAGATGTTAAATAATAACCGATTATTCCTGAATAACAAACTGAGGGTATTATTTCGCTCCCCATTTCTAAGTTTAGTTTTTGATGTAGTTGTTTTATGAGTTCCAACCGATAGGGACGGGGTAAAATTGTTGACGTGGATACAGTTAATGTAAAAGTTGAACTTATTAACATAGTTAAAATACCTTAAACTTAACCCACCCTGGTACAAATTTGATTTCACCATTAGGATTCATCACTGTACGTCTAGATTTTGGTGCTTCAAATCCAGGTGCTTTAATACCACAAATATCTCTTAATTCTGCTCTCAATTCATCGTCAAAGCATAACCCTACTGTTGTTCCTGTCATCCCACTACCCCAACCTAATCGTATTGCATAAGGACATTTTTCTGGTTCGTAAAAATCACCAATATTACTAAAATCTAAGTTTCTACCAGATGCGTTAGGATTATTTTCTATTGCACTCCAATAATCATGTTCATAATCCCATTGTTCTTGAGCAAATTCTTGACATATTTGTAATAATTCATCAATGTTGTTAAATGGTAGTTTCATTCCTTGTTTATGTTTAAACCAAGAAAGCATTTCTTTATCTAATGTAATAGTAAATTGTGTCTTGACATTTCTTACCATTTCCACATAAAGAGATGCTTTATATTTTGCTTTATAATCAGGAAATCTACTAGAAACTATAACTTCAGCAACTACTGGAAAATTAATAGGAATTGGTTGACCTGTTTTTGCAGTAATTTCTGTTTTAATTAATGACTCTGAATCACTAATTTTTAAACAGCGTAAAATGTCTGTATTTTGACTTGTCCCAGTAAATGTTTTACCTTGATAAATCAAAGAAAATTCAGAAAATAAACTATCCATTAATTTATCGTCAGCAAATGTTTGATTACGTCTACTGCTTAATTCTCCTAATCTTTGTTTGAGTTGTTTCTCAACTTCACTAATTCTGCTAGTTTGGGGAATTTTATATTTATCTGGATATTTTAATAAATGATACATTATGGCGGTTTTCATTGCTCCTTTGATAGATGAACCAGGAATAAATAAATATCCCATGCCATTGCGAATCATTGGACGTAAATCTGTAACTCTTTCCGCTAGTTTTTGACTAATTGCATTTTCAGGAAAAATGGGATTTTCATTTGTATCTTTGGCTTTCCACCATTCATTACCAAATGCTTGTTCTAAAAGTCTTGTGATATTTTGATTGTTTTCAATTGCTTGAATATAGTCATTAAGAAAACTTCCTCCTTTTTTTAATAAACCTTTAGCTAATGCTTCTTGATTAGGAAGATAAACTTTTTTTGCTGTCTGTACATATTCAAAGGGATTTAACCTAGATACAGATGAACCAATATGTAAAATAGGACTGGTTAACTGTATTTTTCTAGTTTCATAAAAGTCTGGTTTTTTCAATGCTAATTCAGCAGCTACAGTCATGTTATTTTTATTCCTTGGTTTTAATTGGTAGAGCTAAACTAATACCACTACGGTAAATTTGATGTTTTGTAAATTGTTTTGGTGTAACATTTACCAATTTTCCTAAAAGTGAGGATGTAAAAACAGAACCTTCTGTAAACATCCGCACCATTTGACGACGAATTTGGCTTTCTACGATCCATCCTCCTCTTTCTTGTATTTCATAACTGGAATTTTCAAGAAAGTTTGATGATATATCAGAATCCCAAAATAAACTGATCAAAGTCTGAAATTTACCATCTTTAAAATTAACAGCTTCTTGCCAAGTTTCTGGTAAATTTAACCATTGAGCAGTAAATCTTCCCGCACCACTAGAACGTTCTCCTCCTAGTCCTTCTTCTCCTAAAAGATGTAAAGCTGCTTGCAATTTATCGGCTAATTTTTCACCTTCTGGAGAAAGTTCGACAAGAAAATATAAACCTGCGGTGTTTTTATCACTAGCATTACCACTAGCAAAGTGAACAAAGCCTGTATGATAAAGGTTGGTAGCTGTGGTAACTCTATCAATTCCTATTTTTGGGAGTTGATGAGTTTTACAGGCTTCTTTATAATCGAATGTTCCTCTTGTGTTTAAATCTCCCTCAGATTTACCTGTTTTGGTATGGGTTATTAATTCTTCAGTATCACTATTTTGATCAAATCCTTTTCCTTGATACCATCTTTGCCAAATTTCTAAAGGTAAATAATTCAGCTTTTTATATGTTTTAAAAAATGCTAAATCATCTTCTGGATAGTTGATAGGAAATTTGAGAGGACGAGGAAGATAATAAATAGTATTTCTATCTTTGTCTATCTCTCTATAGATGAATGTAGAACTAATGTGAAATGGTGGTATTATTTCAGGTTTTTTCTCAGTGGGAAATAGCTGTAATAATTCCTCTACTGCTTCTTTCCCAAACATTCTTGCATAAACACTTACCCAAGCACTAAATAGGCTATCAGAACGCACGCGATCGCTAGTCTCTTCCATTCCTATTCCTACTTCCCCAAAATGCGCTGGATTTTTGCCAAAATTGAGTTTAACTAATTTCCAAACACTCATGATTAATTCCCTGGTAATAATCGCTGGATGTACTCACGCAAATTTCTGAAGTTATCTAAAAGTGCTTGGGTATTAGCAATAGGATCTAATGGTTGTATAGTGGAACTTCCTGATGTTGCATTGGTCATCTGACGATATTGTTCTAAACTACGATAGGTAAAAAAGAAATTCTCAAATGTCACTTTTCCATATCCTCTTGAACCATTTCCACCTAATGCGTCATCTTCCAGAAAAGCAAGTGAGATCGCTATATTTTCTAAATCTTTAACTGCTTGTTCTGCATTTTCTACAGTATAAACTAATTCAAAATTAAATTTTGAACCTGCGGGAACTCGCTCTAATTGTCGAGGATTTGCTGCTGCTGTTACTCTGTCAATATTATTTTCAAATTTCCATTCTGTCATAAACAAACCAGTATCAACTTGTTTTAATTGTGTTGCGGAATCTGGATGTAAATGACTGTCTCTAATGATTAAACGACTTGTTGCATTTCTACCGCTAGAAATTTTTACACAACTTTCACCTTCAATTATTTTTGTAGGACTTTTATCTGAAAATAATCCTTCATTTTTTGCTGATTCTACTGGTATCCAAAAATTAGAACCACCTGTAGAACCAAATAAACGACTTACTTGGCAAGTCCTAGCACCTTCATAACGAATAAAACGATCTCGTTCTACTTCAGTAAAACCATTAACTAGATCATCACTTTCATAACGTCTGGTATCACGACTACCAGGACGATTTAATGGTTTATTTAATAAACGTTCTAATGTAGCTCTTAATTTACCTTTAATTGATGAACCAGGTAAATATGGATATTTAGTTAAAGGATCACGAATTACTGGTTTATCTAATCCACCAATATCTAAATTTTCACCACCACCACCGATGTGTAACCCTGTTTTTGCTGTTAATTGGCAAATAAGAGAAACTTTTCCTAGCAAGCGAGTTTGTTCATAAGATACTGTCATAATTATTTTCCACCTTCTGCTTTGTGATAAGCAATAATTGATTCTAGAAATTGTACTAAACGCTCAAAATCTTCTTTACTATGAACTTTATCAATTGCGGCTGACATAACATCACTTAATGGTTTTGCCGCTCTTTGTCTAGCTGCTGCATAGGCTAATTTTGGTTGTAGTAAAACTACATCTGTTTCTATTGCAGAAAATTCTCCTTTTTCAGCTAATTCGGTTTTTAAACGATTGACAGCATCCAAAAATTTACGAACTTGATTAGTTTCTAATCTTTGGGTTTTGAGATATGGTCCAAATTTCTTAGCATGGTTAACTAAATGTCTGATAGGATATGTTTTTAATCCTTCTGGCAATCCACCAATAGTTTTTATAATCTCGTCAACAATATTATGTGTATCACTGATATTATTTTGAGAAATTGATAATTGATTGGAATTTACTGGTGCAGAAGATATTTTTGGTTTAATGGGTTCTGGCATATAATTATCCACGATTTAATAATTCAATCCAAGTAGCTATAGCCTGAAAGTAACGTGCGTTACAAGGATTCAGTAATGATTTACGAATGGGAATAAAACTATCATTATTTACAACTCTATTAGGTAATCTAGCTAAAGTATAGGCTATTTTAGGTAGGTGCAAATAATAACGAATGTCCTTGATTTCGTCTTTATATTCCTCCTTTTTACGTTTCATTTTAATTTCTTCAATCCTCAAATTTTGCATTTGAGCAGTATCTAATAAATTGCGAACAAAGCTACGAGTATAATTGATTTCTATTTTCTGTTCTTCCAACTCCTTCACAAATGGGAAGATACCAAATAGATCAATCTTTGTATTTTGTCCCAAATATTGTTTGATTTCATTATCAAATGTTTCAATATCTGAAATATTGATACTTTCTGCTCCTAACCACTCACTCCATTTGAAAACTTGACCAAATAAACCTAAACTATCTCTACCATTTTCTTTAGCTGCATCTTCAGCATGGCCAGAAGATTTTGCAGCTTGATAAAGAGGAAATTTAGGTGCATCAATGCTGATTCCACCTGATAGGGTAATATCTGGATTATATCCTGTATAGGATCGAAAACATTGATAAACATCAAATGCAAAATCTACTGCTTCATTCCATGCACCACTAATAAATAAATCGTCACCCCCCGCATATATAAACAGTATATTATATTCCTCATTTTTTGGCAATAATTGTTTGAAATTTTCAGGAATATTTCCGGTTCTTTTCTTTGCTAAACTATTGAGATAAACTTTAAAAAAATAGCTCATTTGTCTTGAAAGTCCTGCCAGTCTAGGTAATGTTTGATTTTTACCTAAACCTTTTGCAAATATTTGTCCAAGTTTATCTACATCCATTCTTAAAGATGCAACTCTTTTAATTCCTTTGGCTATATCTGCCATTTCTTCAGCACGCATAAAGCCTAATTCACCTTGCTTTCCATAGTTACCTAATAGCAACGGAAAAACATTTTTAAAATGCTTGAATTGATAATGTTCTAACGTCCAATCATTGACTAATAAAACCGTATCAACAGTTGGATCTATGCGTTTCCAATTCTCGAAAAGATGATAATGGATATCATCACCAAATGAAAGTGTATGTAAGGCATTTGCTATTTTTTTCTGTTTTGATCTGACAATAGCATGAACTTTAAATAAGTCACTTCCTAACTCAAACATACTCCGACAAGTTTGACAAGCTAAAACTGAATCTGGTTCATTATCATTCAGAGGTTTTAACTTATCTGATTCTATATCATCACGATAACAAACACGACAAGGTTGATGGCTATAACGTGGTTTAATAAAATGACTGATTTGATTACAAAATTTCTGAGATTTATGTTTAGCTAAATTTTTAGTTACATTTGACCAATGTTCTGCAAAGTTAGAGGTTTTGGCTTCTTTTTTAGATTCTGGTTTAAGATCATCTTTGCGAAAATTCAAACAATCTAAAGCTAGAAACACTTTACCTTGAAATTCATCCAAAAGCCATTTATTAAATTTTTGTCGAACATCTTCAATAATGTTTTCAACTTCCTGTTTCCCAGATGCCAAGATATATAAATTACCACCACCTGCATAAATTACATTAGTACGAGTAAGTTCTAATTCTTCTAATAATTGTTGTACCACTTCTTCTGTAACTAACTCTAAATAAAAACTTCTAGCGCGAAGTGATTTTAATGCACCATCAGAAGAAATAGTATAAATGAATTTTTGAATCCCTGATAAATCACCAGCAATTAAAGTTATATCTTGAGATTCAGAATTATTAACTAAAGCAGATGCAAGTGCGGCTGTACTTTTTACTATATCTATAAAAGCTATATTCTCTGCTCCAAAACTAATAAATGAGCCAAATTTTTCCACTATTAAAGTCAATAAAGAGAGATTTGTAAAATCTTCCTGATCTAATGTATCTAATGTATCTAAAGCATCTTTTACTTCTTTTTTAAACCCATCTAAACTTGGTTCTTCTATACTTGGATAGGGAATTTTAGGATCACTATCATCAATAGCTTGAGGTTGCCAATAATGTTCTTTTGATTGCCCTTTGTCAAGTTTCACATCATCAAATAGTAATCTTAAAACCTGTGGTTCTCCCTGAGTAGGCCAAGATAGGATGCTCTGAGCTTCTTTGACAGCACTATCAATAGTATCTGGAGATGATGCAAATAACTTATTTACACCATCAGATTTAGCCCATTTGGCTAAAATTGCGATCGCTTGTTGAATTACCTGTAATGCAATTTGAGAACTTGTCACCATAAATACTTTTCCCCTACTATACAAACCCAGCAAAACTCGTACTAAAGCCAGAGCGATCGCACGAATAGAAATAATTTCCGAACTTATTGTAAATTCAGAGACTTATACGACTATTGCTATGATGCAATCTCACCCTCATCTTTCAGCAAAAGCACGAGTCGCTGCACCCATAATCAAACGGTTAGCATTATATATTTTGCTACTTACGCCAAACACAAATATCAATGTTTTGACTCAACCTACTGGCTGCATCATAGGTAACTTTACCACCCGCAATCAGTGTACCACCAGATCCGACCTTTAAAACGACACCTTGTAAACTGATATCTTAAATATTCATGATCTTCATTTAATTAGCAACTATTACATCATACATGGCATTAGAAGCAGCCTATTCCAAATTAACCTCACGCGATCGCTCCTGCTGGATTAGGCTTGTGTATGATATTATCCCTCAAAAGATAGATCACTAACTAGACAAATTATGCAAAAATAATGATAGCAACACCTTATATGCAGGTGCAACTATGAAAGATCATAATATTAGAATTGTCTCTTTAATTCCTAGTGGTACAGAAATTCTTGCCAGTCTAGGCTTATCTGAATATATTATAGGGCGATCGCACCTCGTCTGTTATTTATGAATAGCTATTTTGTAGTAAATCTTGCTAATAACTCCTCACGAGATAACTGCAAAAGTACAGGAGTAAATTCTTCCCTGGACATAGCAACTAATTGATCAATAATTGTGGCTAATTGTGCGTCAACTTCTCCAAAGCGTACTTGCAAAATACTTTCAATCATAGCGCGACGTTCTCTTTCTATACCCTCTTGTCGTCCCTCTTGTCGCCCCTCTTGTCGCCCCTCTTGTTTAATTTCTTCTAATTGTTGTTGATATATTTCCGATAATTTCATAATCAACTCCTGATCATCTTGATCAATATCTTGTTCTTTTGATTGACGTGCAGATAAGACCGCAATTAGTTCATATACTAATTGTATAGTCTTGTTCAAGAATGGACTATTTTTAGAAAGGTTTTCTAATTCTTCCACTGCTTGTTTTTGCACTTTCCCTCTACCTAATATCCTTAAAAACAGCGTTTCTGCTGTATTGGGTAGTTGATGGATGACAACGATTACGGTTTTTAACCCTTTTCCGAGAAAATAAACCCCTTGACCCCAATTTTCCTCATCTACAGTTACATTAAAACTTTCTAAGATGTCTGGTGATGCTGTAGGGGTCAATATCCATAAATAAGGCAATTCTGCTTCATTTATGCGTGTATTATTGCGTTTTGCTTCCCGTTCGAGGTCTGCATGGATGTCAAATAATTTACCCATACAACTGCGAATTTCGCTTTTGGTGACAGCGTTGCGGAATGGTTCAAATATTGCAGAAGTTGCATAAATCCCCATTTTTCCTAGCAGTCCTAGCGTTTCGATATTGTCTGGAGATGGTGATGCTGGTGTAAATAATACATCAATTTGTCTAACTTCTGAGGTAATATCTTTACTTGCATCTACTTGACCATAGGGTGTAAATAGTTCTGTAAGATATTGTTTGGTAAATTGGTCATGAATAAAACGAGTCATTGTTTTGATTAATGGGTATGGGAAGAGTAATAGTATGTTAATTTTGTGTATTTTAGAGCGATAGTTGCGCTCTCTACGAGACGCTACCGCGTAGCTTGCTTCCTCAGAGAGGTACGCCGTAGGTATCACCTCGGAAATCATTGATGTTACCGTAGTTTACATCAAAGCGAGAACCGTTTCTAATTGGTTTAAGCGATCGCCATACCCAAACCACCCATCGCTTAAAATCTCTAGAGATGAGTTGAGTAAAACTGCATGAGTAATACAACAGAAACCATTTTCAGCAAAATCATTCGTAAAGAAATTCCTGCCAACATCGTTTATGAAGACGAATTAGCCCTGGCCTTTACAGATATTAATCCCCAAGCGCCAGTTCACATCCTCGTCATCCCCAAAAAACCCATAATTAACATAGCTAACGCCAAACCAGAAGATCAAGCTTTATTGGGACATCTTTTGTTAACAGTCCGGGACGTAGCCTTACAAGCAGGTCTGGAAAACGGTTATCGCGTGGTCATGAATACTGGTGCTGATGGCGGTCAAACAGTCAATCACCTACATATTCATATATTAGGCAGTCGTCCTATGTCCTGGCCTCCTGGTTAATCTTCACATCTGAAATCATCTATAAACCTTGTGAGTTGGGCTAAATGCCCAACCAAATACTTCTGTATATCCAACTACATTAGAAAAACATATAACTGTCATAACCAAGACTAATTTTAATTATCTTTACAAAACTCAACTTAGGCTTTAATGTTGTATACAGATAGGCAAAACAACCTATCACCAAATCATACTCAAATAAAGCACTTATAAAA
>NZ_JAYGHC010000062.1:21442-29112 GCF_034932285.1 Cronbergia sp. UHCC 0137 | reverse complement strand
ACCGTATCGATGCCACTTCCTTTGGTAATGACATCATTCCCTAAACCACCTTCAATGACATCATTCCCTGCCCCACCATCTATCGTATCGTTCCCTTCTTCTCCTCTTAAATAGTCGTTGCCATCTTGTCCTGAGATATTATCATCTCCTTGCCCCCCATTAACTGTGTCATTTCCCCCACCTGCATTGATGACATCATTACCACCTCTTCCATCAATTAAATCATTGCCATTCCCTGTGGTAATATAATCATCCACGATTGTGCCAGTAATGTTGAACCTTTCAATGTTAGAAAAATAGACAATATCGTAGATATAACCAGTAGTATAGCCATAGGGAGAGGCATAATAACCACTGTGACTTCCCGCACTATTAGCTGTAATTGAAGTTGTTATATTGTAGCCAGGCCAGATACTATAGGTATTATTTGAATAATCTACAATCAGTAGGTCATCTCCATCACCCCCATTAACTGTGTCAGTCCCCAATCCACTGTTTATCGTGTCATTTCCCTCTAAACCATTCAGACTATCATTGCCCCCTAATCCATTAATTACATCATCTCCAGAAGTTCCAACAATCGTGTCATTCCCCGCCGTGCCTGTAAAATTCTGCTGCTCGATCGCAATACTCTGACCATCTAAAATAATTACCGTGCGATCGTCCTCTGCCCTTAGTAGCTGCAAGTCCTCAACAGAAAGACTCACCCCCAACACCAACGCCGCAAAAATCGCCCCTTCATCTCCCGCACTATCGGTCTGATTTAGTAAGGAATCAATTCTATGTCCCAACTCCTCCAAGACAACATCAACTAAACAATGCTGATTGTCTCTAACAAATTCCGCAGATAAATAAATAGTATTTGTACTTGCACCATAAGCCCCATTTGCACCATTTAACTCTGCTGATGATAACAAAGTAATTGTAGGTATGATGCTAAAATCTTGATTTTTCCAAGCATTTGCCAGATTTAAAGCTGCTTCTGGATCAAATGTATCACCGAATGCCGATCGCATCTTCTCTATAAATTCTTCACCATTAGCAAAATCTCTTAGACGCAATTCCACCTGTTGTAATACTGAGAATAAAGTTAGATACAATTCATCAGTAATTAAGCCGTTATTAAGAAGATTGAAGGTCATAAAAGTGTTGTGTAGGGTTATTAACTAGGATTTGTTTATATTTGTAACTCAAGATACAGTACAGAGTATAGCAAATGTATGTCATCCACCTAAAGATAGATATTTAGAATATTCTCAAATCAGTTTAGCCGCTTAATCAGGCATAAACCGAACATTTGTGACAAATATGCTGGTATGTCAATTATAGTTAATAACTGGAATAGGTAATATAGAGATAAAATGAGTGAAGTAACAGCAAATTATGATCAATCATGGAAAGAAGCATTAAATGAATATTTTGAAAGCTTCCTAGCATTTTTCTTTCCTCTAGCCCATCAAGCAATAGATTGGACAAAAACCCCTGAATCTTTAGATAAAGAACTGCAAGAAATTACAGCTTCAGGAGAAACCGAAAGCCGAATTGCCGATAAACTGTATAAAGTTTGGTTATTAGATCAACGCCAAATATGGATCTTGATCCACATTGAAATTCAAAGTCAATATGATCAGAATTTTCCAGAACGGATGTATATCTATAACTACCGAGCTTTTGACATTTATCATCAGTTTGTTGTCAGTCTAGCAATTTTAGGTGATACAAGTCCTACGTGGCGACCAAATAGTTATGATAGAGCTATGTTGGATTGTGAATTAAGTTTAAAATTCCCCATAGCTAAAATCCTTGATTATGAATCAAAGTGGGATGAACTAGAAAAGAGTGATAATCCCTTTGCTACCATAGTCATGGCGCATTTAAAGACTAAAGCTACCACCAGTAATTTAGCAGAAAGAGAGCAATGGAAATGGATATTAATTCGTGGACTTTATGACCGGGGCTTCACAAAAGAGAAAATTGTTAAGTTATTTAAAATCATCGACACAATGATGACTTTACCTAAACAATTACAGGCAGGATTAGTCACTAAAATTAAACAATTCGAGGAGGAAAGAAGAATGCCTTTAATCAGTCCAACCGAACAACTAGCTATGGAAAGGGGAATAGAAAGAGGAATAGAACAGGGAGAGCAACAGCTAGTGATACGACAACTAAATCGGCGAATTGGTGAAATTGAATTATCCTTGATTGACTCAATTCGTAGATTAACAATTGATAAATTAGAATTATTGGGTGAAGCTCTGTTAGATTTTTCTTCCGTAACTGATTTAGAACAATGGTTACAAAATAACCCAGAGTCTTGAGATTAATTACAGCGATTCTAGGGCGTAGTGCTTACGCGATCGCCTTTTGGGGATGTGGGAGGGCGATCGCTATTGGGGATATGAGAGAGCGATCGCTGTTTTGGAATGTGGGAGTGCGATCGCTGTTTTGGAATGTGGGAGTGCGATCGCCTTTAGGGATGTGGGAGAGCGATCGCTGTTTGGAGATGTGGGAAGATGCGATCGCTATTGGGGATATGAGAGAGCGATCGCTGTTTTGGAATGTGGGAGTGCGATCGCTTTGATGCTGTTAGGAATGGTAAAGGAAATAAATTCAGCTATAATACAAGTAACAAGCGAGCAAAGACTAGGAAAATAGATATGATTACTGTAGAATTTCAAACCACTATTGAAAATGGGATGATAAAAATTCCCGAACAGTACCAACAACAGTTAAAACAACCCAATATAGTTAAAGTCACTCTTCAACAAGAAGCCTCTGAACAGTCTGGAAATTACCTCCAATATTTATTGGAACATCCTTTAAATATAGAAAAATTAACTCCAATGAAACGAGAAGAAATTTACGAAAAAGAATAAAAACATGACGACTTTTTTAGATTCAAATATCTGGATATATGCACTTAATCAGAGTCAAGATATCCGAAAACATCAAATTGCTAACCATCTAGCCACACAAACAGGACTTTATTTAAGTACCCAGGTAATCAATGAAGTTTGTGTAAACCTAATCAAAAAAGGAAAATTTCCCGAAAATCAAATTCAAAATCTTATTCAAGGTTTTTATCAAATTCATCATATCATTGAACTCGATTTGAATATATTGTTGAAATCATCCACATTAAGAACAAAATATTTATTCTCATTTTGGGATAGTTTAATTATCGCCAGCGCATTATCAGTTAATGTTAATCAACTCTATTCAGAGGATATGCAACACGGTTTTACAGTGGAAGGATTACAAATTATTAATCCTTTTCTCTAAGCGATAGAGCAAGCGCTGTTTCTTGGATGCCCGGAGGGCTTTTGTCAGTTCGCTGTTTGGGATATTGGGAGAGCGATCGCCTATTGTGGGGGTAGCGATCGTTTACTCCCGGATTTCTCTTAAAAATATTTCTGATAGGGTTTATAGCGATCGTGATACTTTCTTTCCTTCAGAACACTTTGTGAACGAGACGCTACGCAAAGCGATCACCTCCGGTGGGCGGGTACGCCATCGCAATATCGTAGTTTAATAAAAATAGTTCGAGTAACTGATATAGAAATAAAATGAGTGAAGTAACAGCAAATTATGATCAATCATGGAAAGAAGCATTAAACGAATATTTTGAAAGTTTCCTAGCCTTTTTCTTTCCTCTAGCCCATCAAGCAATAGATTGGACAAAAACCCCTGAATCTTTAGATAAAGAACTGCAAGAAATTACAGCTTCAGGAGAAACCGAAAGCCGAATTGCCGATAAACTGTATAAAGTTTGGTTATTAGATCAACGCCAAATATGGATCTTGATCCACATTGAAATTCAAAGTCAATATGATGCCAACTTCCAAGAACGGATGTACACTTATAATTACCGAGCCTTCGACCTTTATCACCAATTTGTGGTCAGCGTGGCAATTTTAGGTGATACAAGTCCTACTTGGCGACCAAATAGTTATGATAGAGCTATGTTGGATTGTGAATTGAGTTTAAAATTCCCCATAGCTAAAATCCTTGATTATGAATCAAAGTGGGATGAATTAGAAAAGAGTGATAATCCCTTTGCTACCATAGTCATGGCGCATTTAAAGACTAAAGCTACCACCAGTAATTTAGCAGAAAGAGAGCAATGGAAATGGATATTAATTCGTGGACTTTATGACCGGGGCTTCACAAAAGAGAAAATTGTTAAGTTATTTAAAATCATCGACACAATGATGACTTTACCTAAACAATTACAAGCAGGATTAGTCACTAAAATTAAACATTTCGAGGAGGAAAGAAGAATGCCTTTAATCAGCCCAACAGAACAACTGGCTATGGAACGGGGTGAATTGAAAGGAGAGCAACAGCTAGTTATACGACAACTAAATCGGCGAGTTGGTGACATTGAATTATCCTTGATTGACTCAATTCGTAGATTAACAATTGATAAATTAGAATTATTGGGTGAAGCTCTGTTAGATTTTTCTTCTGTAGCTGATTTAGAACAATGGTTACAAAATAACCCAGATTCTTGAGATTAATTACAGCGATTTCAGGGCGTAGTGCTTACGCGATCGCCTTTTTGGGGATGTGGGAGGGCGATCGCGCAAGCACTCCGTAGGAATCGCCTTTTTGGGGATGTGGGAGGGCGATCGCTGTAAAGGATTTTTGTATATGTTAAAATCCTTTCAGAACAAGCAACATAAATATAAACAAGATGAAAATCAAAGCAATTATTCATCCTGCCCAAGAAGGTGGTTATTGGGCTGAAGTACCTGCTCTACCTGGATGTATCACAGAAGGAGATACAATGGAAGAATTAATTCATAACCTTCAAGATGCTATACAAGGTTGGCTAGAAGTAGCTAATGAAATCCCAAAACCAGATCCGATCTCTCAAATAATTGAAATTGCAGTATGAAATCAATTTCTGGAAAAAACCTATGTAAAATTGTTGAGAAAAAAGGCTGGATCCTCAAAAAAATTACAGGCAGTCACCATATTTATGAAAAGGCTGATGAAAATAAAATTATCTCTATTCCTGTACATAAAAATCAAGATTTAAAGCTTGGGACTTTAAAATCAATCATGAAAATAGCTGAATTGGTAGAAGATGATTTGTAACTAAGGTTTATTTTATAGGTTAGCACGATGGGTTAGCGGTAGCTCACCCTAGGTATCGCTTTTCTATTGAGATATGGAAGGTGCGATCTTTGGGGATATGGGAGTGCGATAGCGCAAGCGCTCCGTAGGAATCGCCTTTTTGAGGATGTGGGGATGATGGGATGCGATCGCTAACTACTTCAAAACATTTAACTCCAGAAAATGTCGTTTAATAATGTGTCAATATTGCGATCAAACTGCCATAAATCAGGAAACTCATACTGTGGATAATCTTCCCGGACTTCCTTGAGTACATCTTGCCAGATTTCGTCAAAAATTTCAGGCAAATAATTTTTAAGACTAGGTGACTTTGCTAAACGTCGTTTAATTTGCTTGCGTTGTTCTCTAATTGTTCTTTCCCAACCATTGTAATCATTTACTAAAGGAACATATAACCGCTTCAAAATATGTGATAATAACACATCCAAACGACTTTCCAACTCATCCCGATAAGAACGCCCCAAATCCTCAATCTCCTCTATCAAATTCTCAAAATCCACATTGTCAAAGTCCCTAGCTTTTAATTTAGCTATAGTCTCTTGAGTCCAATGTAAATAATCAGATTCATATAAAGATTTTCTGGCAATTACTTGAGTCATTGATTTGTAACTCCTTCAATAAATCCAATATTATATTAACATTATTGCTTATTACATAGCTATGGGGAAACCGAAAGCAATAGCGCAAGCCTAGTGTGTTAATTCTGAATCCCTTATCCTATAAGACTTCATGCACATTTTGTGCCGACATATTTTTATGAGAAAGTGCCTGAAACAGGTGTTTTCGGTGTAAACTATGGTAACACCAATAATTTTCGGGACAATCCCTCCAAAAATACACAGAATTAACATACTACGCAAGCGCTGTTTCTTGGATGCCCGGAGGGCTTTTGTCAGTTCGCTGAAACCTTAAACTAAGAATTAAACGCAGATGAGGGAAGTGTGCTGTAGGGTTTATTGTCCAGCCCCGAAGGGTAGGCGCAAAGAAGAATTTGAAAATCACGACTTTTGCAAGAAGTCTAATATAATCAAAATAACTTGAGTTTTTCAGCAGCCATGAGCGATCCTATTACCCTAGATGACATCTACGCCTTGTTCCGCGAAAGTGAACAACAACGGAATGAATACCAACAAGCATTTGAGGAACGCCAACGCGCCCACCAACGCGCTTACGAACAAGAAATGGCCGACCTCCGCAAAATCGTAGCGCAAACCAACAAACAAGTAGGAGGAATAACTAGCCGTTGGGGAGAATTTGTAGAAAATCTCGTTAGACCTGCTGCTGCAAAATTATTTCAGGACCAGGGAATTGATGTTCATCATACAGCTTTACGAGTTGACGCTCAAGATGCTCAAGGCTCTTTAGAAATTGATATTCTGGCTGAAAATACTAATGAAGTTGTGGCTATAGAAGTTAAATCCCATTTAGAAGTCCGTGATGTGAAGCGATTTTTGCAAACATTAGCCAGATTTAAAACAGCATTTCCTAAATACCAAAGTTATAAACTCTATGGAGCAGTGGCGGGAATTAAAATAGATGAAAGGGCGGATATTTATGCAGTCCAAGAAGGATTATTTTTAATTAAACCTGCCGGGGATTCGGTAATTATTGCCAATGATTATAACTTTGAACCAAAATTCTGGTAATCTGCCAAAATATTTATCTCAGAAATCTTAATTTTAGAGTTGAAATTATTCAGGGCTATTTCATTCTAAAAAGTTGCTCAGTGGCAAGTCCAGGCCAAGGACAAATAAAATCCAAAGTTTGACAAATACTTATTATAGTCGGTAGTCATGAGCGATCGCCTTTTTGATCAAGCCTTAAATCACTATTATACTTGTAAACTACTCTGTATTTATATGAAGTATTTTTACTAAATATTAAATATTGCTGCAAATTGAGGACTATTTTGGAATTTTCTTACGAATATTTAAGAATATATTGTCAAACCTACAAAAATCTCAGGAGCAAATCAGGTGTTTACCTCAACCTTACTCGCTACTGTCCCCGCACCCCTAGAATGGAGTCCTACCGTTGGCGTGATCATGATTCTTGCCAATATTATAGCGATCGCCTTCGGAAAATTCACCATCAAGTATCCCAGCGCCCAACCAGCCTTACCCGCGCCCAATTTCTTTGGTGGGTTTGGTCTACCTGCGGTACTGGCAACCAGCGCCTTTGGTCATATCTTAGGTGCAGGTATCATCTTAGGACTGCATAACCTTGGCAGAATCTAAATCTTGATACACAATTAGTAAATTGTTTAGTTTTCCAGCTTAGAACCAGAGGATTAAAACTTTGGTTCTTTTCTAATCCTCTTTTTTAGCCACAATAATCAAAATAGGACTTACCCAAGTCTCACACCAAAAATTTATTGTAGGGTGCGTCAGACCCGATAATTAAGTATCTAACAGATTTTTCCTATCTGACGCACCGCACTAATATGTGATTCCAAAAGCCTGAAACTAGGCAATTTAATTCATACATATCATCTGCATTTTGTACCAATACTTGTCGGTTAAGCT
>NZ_JAYGHC010000062.1:0-21374 GCF_034932285.1 Cronbergia sp. UHCC 0137 | reverse complement strand
GTTGGGTTGCGCTGTCGCTTAACCCAACCTACAAAAACTTTGGTTCTTTCTTAATACTATTTTTTAGCCACAATCATCAAAAAAAATAATTATGATTACTATATTTTTTTATTATAGATTATTAAATTTAGTTATAGAGAAAACATTATCTCCTACAACTCAGCCCCAATATAGAGATAATCTAATTTTCCCATGAATTATTCTTCCCTTTCCTCCCCTTTTTTTTATTCCTACCTTGTGACAAATTGCCCCCATAAGTAGGAAAATTAACCAAGCTTCTATCCATCTGGGGAAAATTCACACTTGGAGATTGCTTGACCATACCCCAGCCTTAAATTTGATTTAGGTTCTGATCAACATGATGATTAAACTGACAAAATGGCTTTTTACCACGGTGCTTTTCGTTATTATCACCTTCTCTTTACCCATAATTCCATCGGCCACAGCAAATGATTTTTTAGCTGGTTCTAGAGCGATTTTTGCCCCAACCAGCGCACCTCTGACAACTCTCACCTTGACTGTCGATGATTTGACCCCCAGAGAACGACAAGAACTCCAATCTGTGCGTCAGCGTCGAAACAAAGAAATTTCTGCCGTGTTAAGTTTATCTCAAATTACCCAACTTGCTCACGAACTACACACAGGTAAGAATCTTGATCAAGGTATAGAAACCTTAAATTTAAAACCTGAACAACAGGAATTAATTAATGCAGTTATTGAATTTACTAACTTGAAAACTAAGGCAATTTTTTCTCGTCATCTCTTGCTACATAAGTAATTACAGTTAATTATCACCTGCAAATTGATGACACATCTGTAAAATTTGTTTGTCATTAGCACTCAACGATTTGAGCCGATGATAATCTTCCAAGGTGACAGAATATGGATAGGTGATGGAATCATTCTGATCAAATTTAGGGATTCTGCTGGCCGTTGACACCTTAGTTACACCCAATTCTCCTGGTGAACTTGTTACCGTCATTGCCAATTCCCCAGATTTGCCAAGGGTACCCTGAAAACAACTAAACTCAGACTGGGGCATATACAATGCGCCCGTCACCTTACCTTGATGCTTTTGAAAGACAATATATCCCTGTCCTAACTGGTTAGGTTGGGTTGACTGACCATACAAATAAATGTCATCTTGTTGAGCAGAATTTACAGGTGATTTTTGAGAAGAAACTGCTTGCGAACTAGCAAGTTTAGCCCCATTAGAAATTTGATTTGTAGATAGTGGTAAACTCTGTGCGACTTGATTCTGCTCACGAACAAAATCAAAACCTACAATCCCAAAGGTCAGAAGCAAACCAACTAAGGGAAGTTTTAATTGACGAGAGAAAATAAATTGATTTGATTTATAAATATTGTTTAACACCCTAATTCTCCTGTAACAAAAATAACGGTTATCCTGCAAGTCGCTTAAATCATAACTAAACATTGATACTTCAAGATTCCACCAAAGGGTTTATCTCTATTGTCTAAATCAAAAAACGTCGATAAATAGGATTTATCTGGAATTTAATTCGATTGTTTGACAATAACACTGTTGACTTGACTGCTGCTTCACCCAATAGATTCACCCAATAGGGGGATGAAAGTTTACTTTTCCTTATTTTCTGTTTTCTGCTATAGGTAGCTACAACAGCAGGTCTATTAATTCCGCATCAACTGGACAAAAAAATAGCCCCCTAAATTCAGGAGGCGTTACACCAAAAGCAGTATTATAGGACTTACGCACTGTACAAAATGCAGATGATATGTCCATACCTTGTCCATTTTTTGTAGGTTGGGTTAAGCGACAGCGCAACCCAACAAAAGCCCGTAAATGTTGGGTTTCCTAACGTCAACCCAACCTACCTGATTTAATGTTTTTAGCTTAACCGACAAGTATTGGATTCTGACGCACCTGACTTCATTTAAATCAGTGCGGTGCGTCAGATCCAAAAAATCTGTTGTTTCCTAAATTATCGGGTCTGACGTGGTTGGTGAGCTTGCCGAACCACACCCTACAAGAGATGAAATCTATCATCCTTATCTAATAGATTTTGTCAATGCGTAACTCCTATATTATTGTTTTTAGCTGGCGACGTATTCTTTAACATTGGCTCGACGGCGGCGTAAATGTGCAAGGGCTTGATGTTCTAATTGACGTACACGCTCACGGCTGAGACTCAACCGTTCACCAACCTTTGCTAAAGAGAGTTCATTTCCATCTTCTAACCCGAAACGTAAGGCTAAAACTTGCCGTTGTTGGGGGGTGAGTTCTGCTAAAAGGTTGTTTAGGTCTTGACGTAAGAACTCTTGAGTGGTGTAATATTCTGGTGATGGGCTATCGTCTTCGAGCATTTCTCGCAGTTCGGTATCCTGATTATCGCCAACTCGCACATCTAAGGAAACTGGTTGACGTGCCATGTTCAGATACTCACGAATCTGTGCTGGTTCTAGCTCTAGTTCTTTGGCAATTTCTCCTGGAGTTGGAGACCTACCTAATTTTTGAGCTAATTCCCTTTGAACTTTTTTGATTTTGTTCAGTTTTTCGGTAATATGGATTGGTAAGCGAATGGTGCGGCCTTGTTGAGCGATCGCTCTAGTTATTGCTTGGCGAATCCACCAGTAAGCATAGGTTGAAAATTTGTATCCCCTAGTTGGATCAAATTTCTCCACTCCCCTTTCTAACCCTAAAGTCCCTTCCTGGATTAAATCCAGAAATTCCATGTTCCGCTTCTGGTACTTTTTAGCAATAGCTACCACTAAGCGTAAGTTTGCCTCAATCATTTTTTGCTTGGCGCGTTTACCTTGTGCTACCAGTTGATTTAGATCTGTTTCAGATTGATTCACATGAGCCGCCCATTCTGGTAAACTAGGTTCATAGTCTAGTTTTTTAGCCAAAACTTCTTTTGCTTCCAGCAGCACCATCATCTGCTGCACCTGCTTTCCATAAATAATTTCTTGTTCACGGGTTAGCAATGGCACACGTCCAATTTCCCGCAGGTAGGTTCGTACCATATCGGCTGTAAACTTGGTGTTCGGATTTTCAGTTTGGTTATTATTAGCCATTATTGCCTTATCCTCATTCTCCCTAAACACAAATAAATATTTTTCTCAATTAATACAGATTGTCCTCAGCAAGCCTGTTAAAATCTAATTTTCGTGAATTTTCGTGAAAGTTGCCGGGGACTAATTTCTAAGCCTTTTGTTTCGGTGATTTAAAACAGCTTATTCCATAAATCATTTGACAGAGGCATCTGCCATAAAATATTAATTTATACCGTTCTTATCAAGACGGTACTACCTTGAAATAAGTTTCCCTACTTTTTCACTTGGCGAATTGATTTCAGAAACTAAGTTGTTTTCAAGATTTTTTATCTTGTTTTGCTTGAACAGTTCAGTGATTTTACTGGTTTATATTACTCTCTCACCTTTTTACTCTTGCTTTTCTTGCTGTTTTTACTTAGCTTATCTAGCTAATTTTTAAATGAAATATCATTGCCAGCAACTTGAAAACGCAAAGTCAGTATTAGGTTTTAATTTGTTTTATGGTAAAACAAATTGAGCAAATAGTAAAGTAGTCCAGGTAAATTTTTCAATTGTCAAACAAAATAGTCTGCTCAAAAAAGGGTTCAGTTCCTTAAAAATGCTGACTATTCTTATAGTGACGCTAAAACCTCCTCTTCAGTTGCCTAGAAGTGGCCGGATAACCGAACTTGTATGGCTGTTATGATGGAGGGATGGTACGAAAGGGCAGGGGGAGTAATGAATCTTGTTACAAAAAAAAGGGAACAGGGAACAGGGAACAGGGAACAGGGAATTTAGGATTGTGGTGCTAAAAACCCAAATCTGCTTTTGCTAGTTCAGCAGCAGCGAAAACTTCTGAGTCTGATTTTTCTTCCCAGGCTATATCGCCAATCTCGCTGTAGAAGGTAGCATCATAGGGACGGGTACGGACTACTACTGGCATGGGGACGGCGTGACCTAAGATTAAAGCTTGTTGCTTTGAGTCTAACTTAGCTAAGACTGATTTTAAACCTCCAGCACCGGAGACACCTGTAAAAATGGCATCAATATCTTTTTCGTCATTTAGCAAAGCGGTGATGCGAGTACCAATTTGGGACATGACTTCATTATCTATGCCTGATGGACGTTGATCAACTACCAAAAGTGTGACAAAGTATTTTCGTAGTTCACGGGCTATAGTTCCGAAAATTGTGCTTTGTACTACTCCTGGGTCTAGGAAGCGGTGCGCTTCTTCTATTGTAATCATTAATGGGGTAGGACGATCTAAAGGATTTTTACTTTGGAGAAATTTATCGGCTTTTTTAACGTAATGTTCATGAATGCGTCTGGTGATCATGTTTGTCACCAACATATATGATAACATATTTGACTGGGAACCAAATTCAACGACGACGTTTTTCCCGGCTTCTAGGGATTGCAATATTTTGCTGATATAGTTTTGGGGGCAAGTCCCACGCATATATTTTAAACTATCTAAGCGTAATAGTTTACGCTGTAATGCCATGATTGAGCCTTTGTGACCACGTTTCTCTTCACAAAACATCTCAATTTCTTCGTTACTCATACTCAGTAGTTGGACAATCCAAGAGTCACGAAATTCGCTGTATAAAATATTGGCGTTGTCTAAGGCTGCGTCGGAAAGTCCTAAGTCTCGACTACATAGTTTAACGTCTTCTACTTCTATTTGTTGATAGCTAAGATATAGTTCTTGTGCGTCACGGACACCCCGACGTTTGGTTGATTCTGGGTCTAGGGTGTAGACTTCGACTTGACCGGGAAATAATTGTTTGAGTCCTTTGACGGTGTTGACGTTTTTACCTTCGGCGACGGCTTCCCAACCATACTCTGAGTGCATATCAAAGATGAGGTTGACGGCAGCGTTTTTACGGATGACTCCGGCTAAAAGTAAACGGGTGAGGAATGATTTACCTGTTCCTGATTTGCCAAATACGCCGTTACTTCGTTCGACGAAGCGGTTAAGGTCGATACAAATGGGGACATCCATATCTAAGGGTTTTCCGATGGAAAAGTTTTTTCTGTGGGGGTCGTCTTCCCAACCAAAAACCCGGCGAAAATCTTCAACGTTGGCTTCGTAAACTTGACTAAAGTGACTGGGGATGGTTTTGACTGGGAGTAGTTCGATTGTGCTGCTGGTTTGGGGTTGAAAGGAGGCTAAACCTGTGGGGAAGGGAATGAGGGAGTTGGCTGATTTACCATTGGGTGTGTAGGAGGATTCGTTGTCTTCGGGGGTAAACATCAACATGGGTGCGAGGTTGACTGTTCCGTAGGTACCGCTTCCGGCTAAGACTTCCCGTAAAAAGGTGTCTTCCCAACCGGGGGGGTTGGCGGTAATTCGGGGGTTGGTGGCACCAAGGGCTACATCTGTTAGCATACAGAAAAAGCGCGATCGCATTCCCTGGACAACCAAAAATTTACCAACTCGCATATCTTCGACAGATATATCTGGGTGTAATTTAACTTCTAATCCGCCGGTTAAAGAACCTTCGATGACTGAACCTAATGGTTGTCCCAAATTCATGTTGTTAGTCAGTGTTAATGGAGAGGGGAAAGGGGTTGATTTTTCTCCCTAATTTCCCCAGTGGATTTTATTTAATCAATGGTAATGGAAGTTGGCACTCCTGCGGTTGGTGGGGTTAAGCCTGATAGTGGTTTTCTGAATTGGTCATAAAGGCGATCGCGCCAGGTGAAAAATGCTTCATAAGCGGGATTTTCTGCTAAAATTGGTAAGCCTTTGCCTCTGAGGGATGGGGGTAAATCTAAATAAGACCCCGCAGGAAATTTCAATAATATGGACAAACTGGCCACTGTTAAGTCGGCTAGGGTGGGTTCGTCTCCCAATAGGTAGGGACTATCTTTTAACAGTTGGGTCAATATTTCTAGGTCTTGTTGTAAACTAGCGATCGCTGAGTTAATTACATCGGGAGTAAAACCAACCCCAAATCCTAAAACAGACAGAAAATCACTAGGAACACCTTCCACTACACTCTTTAAAATATCTGGTGTGGAGATAGGTAACAAGGACTTACGGAAATTTTGATCTTGACTAATGGCCGCAAATAGAGCTTTTCTTCCTTTTACACCGATGGATTCATCCGCCCAATCTTCCATTAATAACGTTAAAGCCCGTTGTTTGGGGTCAGTGGGTATCAGTGGACGTTCAGGATATTCTAAGTCTAAATACTTGGCTATTTCGGTGGAATCTACAATATATTTATATCCATCTTTCAACACAGGTACTTGTTTTTGACCTGTCAAACGAAACAATTCTACTTGTCCAATTCCTGGTGTAACTTCAATTTTGCGATATTCTAAACCTTTGTAATCTAGGATCAATCGCACTTTTTCGGAAAATTGAGATAATTCCCATTGATATAATTCCAACATATTTTCTACCTTCTAACTAACTTATTTATGGACTTTATTTTATAATTATATCTTTAATTTTCAGCTTTCAGCAAGATTAAAAGGACTTATGTAAAATCAAGTTTTTCCTCAATCTATTTTGAGCAGGAAGTTAAGAAAAGGTTGTTGGGGGTTTAAATTCCAATTGGTGATTTCTTTTGTGCTAGATTTGTTAAAGTCTATTTTGATTAAATCACTCAGGATAAGATATCAAGAATACTTGAACGCAGATAAACGCGGATAAACGCGGATAAAGACTGATAGTTCAATGAATGTCTTTATTCTGAACAATCTCACATCAAATTACTAGGAGTTTAATTGATGATATTTTAGGAAGACTTATTTGTGATATAATTATTGTGCCAAGGTGGAACTCCTTTAGCATTGTGAAACAGTTAAGACACACTTTGAGCTAAGAATTTAGGGGCAAAGAGCCAAGAATAACTGTTAAAACAGTTAGGGTAATAACAAAGTACCCAAATACAGAGAAAACAAGACAAACTAAATTTATGAAGGCTAATTACAGCAGATTAATGATCAAAATTGCTGGGATACTAGGAGTAACCAGCGTTAGTTTTTTGGTGGCTTTACCATCTCAAGCACAAGAAACCTTTAATTATCAGTCCCTTGGTGAAGTTAGTTCGTCAACAGCTAAAGGTAGCATCAAACCAACAAAATTGATCGCCCAAGGTGGAGAAAAACCAGTTCTCAATCCTAAACCGAGTATTTTTAACGAACCTCCCTACAACCGTCGTTCTCCCTCTGAAACAACTGAACCAGTTACTCAGCCAACGGAAGTTCCTACCAGAAGAACAATTGAACCAGTTACTCAGCCCAGTGAAGTTCCTGCCAAACCAACAACTTCACCAACTGCGAGCCAAAATGTAGTAGAATTAGCCATCTCCAATGGTTCTTTTACCACCTTGGTTGCGGCTTTAAAGGCTGCTGGATTGGTGGATGTTTTACAAGGGTCTGGACCTTTCACTATTTTCGCTCCTACTGATGCAGCATTTAAAAAATTACCACAAGATGCTGTACAAGAGTTGTTGAAGCCAGAAAATAAGGAAGTTTTGGTGAAAGTCTTGACTTATCATGTTGTTCCAGGTAAGGTACTTTCTACTGCTTTAACATCTGGTCAAGTAACTAGCCTTCAAGGTGATCCCATTACGCTTAAAGTTGACGGAAAAAGCGTAATGGTCAATGATGCAAATGTGACCCAGGCAGATATACTAGGAAGTAATGGTGTGATTCATCAAATTGATAATTTGATTTTACCACCTAGTCTTTAATTTTGAATAGTAATCGTCCTGGCGACTAGAAGTCACGCCTACACAGACAAAACCCACCTCCGTGGGTTTCAAATTTTTGATTTTTAATTATACTCAACACGTCTTAATAATTTGGGTTCTTAGGGTAGGGGTTTAGCACTGCTAAACCCTCGCAAATCTGGGTTTTTGATAGATTTTACAAAAGTCTAGAAGTCGCGGCTACACAGACAAAATCCATGGAGGTGGACTTGGCTTGTGTAGTGGCCATTTCTAATCGCCCAAAACTTCTTTCAATAATTCACGATGTAATAATGCTCTATCTACTAAAGATTGTATTTGTTGAGAAGATAATGGCTGACCGTTGGCGTAATGTTCAAGCCAAGTTGTACTAATTACATTGGGGTTATCTGGTAAATTTTGTAAATCCCATCCAGGTATGGCTATATCTTCCATTAACCGATTTACTTTGGGATCATAACTGATGGCAAAACAACGAGATCCTTCCGCAGCCGCCATAATTAAGCTGTGTAGCCTCATACCAATGACCATTTCTGTACTACGAAATACGCCTTTTAAAAGTTGTGGATCTTCTAAACAGATGATTTTACTAACATTTGGTAAATGAGGTTGAATAGATTCAGCTATACTCAAATCCTCGCTTTTTTGAAATGGTAATAATAGAATAAAGGCTTGGGTGGCTGTTTGTAAATCGACTAAGGCGTGAGTTAGGTTTGTTAAACGAGTTGGTGTCAGTTGGGGATGGTTTCGTAAAACAACTGCTATTCTTGGGGCTGGTAAATGGGAGATTTCTGGTACCCGTTGAGATTCTAATGCCCAAACGGGGTCAGGTGCAAGTAAACAAGGAATTTGCCACTTTGATAATAGGGTAGCACTAGAGCGATCGCGCACGCTAATTTTAGTGCAACCTGCAAAGTTTCTTCTAGCTAACCACCGGGTTTGGGGACGAAGCAAGGGACCAATTCCCTGTCCCCAGGCTATAGTTTTTAAACCCATGATTTGCGCTAAGGCCATTAATCCCCCATAATAAAAAGGACTCATGGTACTGGTGACATCTTGCATTAAACTCCCCCCACCCCAAATCAAAGCGTCACAAGTCCGCAAAGCCTGGAACACCTGGAAAAACGCCTTACGGTTGTAAGTTTCGACTCCGTAACGCTGATGAGTTTCTTGAGGATTTCCAGAAAGTACCACAGGGGTGACATTAGGTGGTAACATTTGCAAAAGCGTCGCCAATAAGGCTTCGTCCCCACCATTCCCTTGTCCATAATACCCACACAATAGCGATCGCATCTTTACCATTTTAGATTTTAGATTTTAGATTTTAGATTATTAATCTTTTAAGCCTGTCACCTGTCACCTATTATTTATTATGCACGCCCTTTCGATTCCTACCTGGATTATTCATGTTTCTAGTGTCATTGAGTGGATAGCTGCTATTTGGTTAATCTGGATTTATGGTGAACTCACAAATAACCGCAGTTGGTGGGGATTGTCCTTTGCTATGCTACCAGCTTTAATTAGTGCTTTATGTGCTTGTACTTGGCATTATTTCGACAACGCTGAATCCCTAGAATGGTTGGTGACGCTGCAAGCTACTATGACGCTAGTAGGAAATTTTACCCTTTGGGCAGCAGCAGTCTGGATTTGGCGTTCTGCTAAGTCTAGCGACACCGTTGAGGCAAAAACTATCAAATCAGAACAATGATATCAAAAGAAACCCTATTTGCCCTTTCTCTATTTCCCTATTTGGGTTTTTTGTGGTTTCTCAACCGCAGTCAACTAATGCCAAGGTTAGCCCTATATGGATTTTACGGGACTTTGGTATTTGTTGGTGTGACTATCCCCGCCGGGATTTACGCCAAAGTGCATTATGGAGAGAGTTTAGCAAATATAGATTGGTTACACGGTGGTGCAGAGGTATTTTTAACTCTTTCTAATATTTTACTGGTGTTAGGTTTTCGTCAAGCTATACAGGAGTTAAAAGCCAAAAGTTAAGTTTTTATTTTTTAACATCAAATAATATGACATTATATTTTGTCGATTATATTCAGTTAAAAAATAGTATTGATCCTTAATGAGGTTGAGCCATGTCTCGTTCTTCTAAATCTCGTAAAACTAATGCTGAATCTAGAGCTAGATATTATATTCGACAAGAAGCTAATAAAAGAGGTTGGAATATTGCTCATGTTTCTCGTGGAGGAGATTTCTTAGAGGAAAATGAAATTGAGGCTTATTTCCCGAATATTGGTTTATCTGGAACAAAGCCGGATTTTTTAATTTGTTTTAATCATGAACCATTAATAATCGTAGAAGCTAAAAATGAACCTAGCAAAATTGATCAAGCAATTAGAGAAGCAATTGAGTATGCTGAAGCTATAAACTCTACTCAAAAATATAATATAAAATTTGCTGTAGGTGCTGCTGGTCAAGAAGATACAGGTTTTATAGTAGGAGTAAAATATAAAACTAATGATGGCTGGTTTACTCTTACTTCATCCCAACAAGAACTTACTACTATTCCCTCTAAAAAAGAAGTCGAATTAGCTATTTTAGCAGATAATGGGACAACAAATGTTTCTGTTCCTGCTGCTGCTGAATTTGTAGATGCAGCTATTGAAATTAGTATAATACTTCGTGCTGCTAAAGTAGAAGCATCTCTAAGACCAAAAGTTATTGGTGCAATTACTTTAGCCATGTATCAAGGTAAAGTTGATCTCAAAAAAGAATCGACATTAACATCTATTAATAATTTATCTTCCCAAGCAATTAATGATTCCTATGATATTTCTAAAGATAAGAAAAACAAGCTAATTGATGCTTTACATCTATCAGGTACAGATTTTGATAGATTATCACCTTATATAGGTAGAATTGTATCTATACTTCTGCGTTTAAACGTTAGGTCTGTACTCCAAACAGATGTAGATTTTTTGGGAATGTTTTATGAAGCCTTTTTACGTTATGGGTATGATAATAATGCTTTAGGTATTGTTTTTACCCCACGTCATATCACTAAATTTTGTGCTGACTTATTAGAAGTATCATACAAGGATAAAGTTATAGATATTGCTTGCGGAACGGGAGGTTTTTTAGTTGCTGCTTTTGATAGAATGCTCAACACGGCAGAAAGTGAGGCTGCTATTATCCAAGCTAAATCCGCTCTTTACGGCTTTGATACTAACCCGACAGTCTGGCTACTTGCAATGTTGAATATGTTTTTCCGGGGTGATGGAAAAAGTAATATAGAACTAGGTTCTGCTTTTGAAGAAGATAATATCAATCCTATTAAAAAAAGATTTACTAAAGCATTTTTAAATCCTCCATTTTCCCAAAAAGATGAACCTGAGTATAAGTTTATTGATATTTCTATGGAGTGTTTAGGGGTAGGAGAGATGTTAGCATCTGTCGTATATGCTGGTGTCTTTGCTGACAATGATCATAAAGCATGGAGGAAGGAATTTTTACGCAAGCATTCATTATTAGGAATAATTAGCCTACCTGAAGATTTATTTTATCCTACTTCTGCTCCTACAAGTATTATTATAGCTCGCGCTCACATACCTCAAACAAATGATGGAAAGATTTTGATGTCGAGAGTTTGGAATGATGGATTTGAAAAATTAAAAAATAGGAGAGTGGAAAGAGAAGGTTCTCAATTACCTCTAGTTAAACAAGCATTTAATAAGATTTTAAATAATCAAATAGAAAATAATAAAATTGCTACAACAATTTTAGGGTCAGATATTAAAAATGGTACTGAATGGAGTCCTCAACATTGGCTTCCTCAGTCTGAAATGAATCAAGCAGAAATTATAAACTATAGGCAAAATATCAAAAAATCTATTTTTCAATCGGTATCTTATTTTCCCGATTTAAGTGCAGAAGCCCTAGAAAATTTTTGCGATAATTGGCAAAATTTACCAGAATTACCGACTGAAAAAGAAGCAGCTATAAATTTCTTTTTTAAAGTTTTGAGTGGAAAATCCACAGGCGGAAAAGATTATACAGAAGGTACAACTCCTTATATTTCTAGTGGAGAGAATTGTAATAGTATTATTAGATTAATCGAGAAAAATGATGAAGAATGTTTTATTGATGGTGGTATTACTGTAACCGCATTTGGTTATGCTGCTGTACAACCTTGGCAATTTATGGCTAGAGGAAATGGTGGTAGCGCAGTTAGGGTTTTAATTCCTAAGTTTAATATGAGTTTTGATGAATTAGTTTGGTTTGCAGCCCAAATTAATAGCCAAAAATGGCGATTTTTTTATGCCCGTATGGCTATTAAGTCTAGACTGGAAGATTTAATAGTTAATAGCCCCAAATCAAGAATATTAAATAAAACGAGAAAGGTGGCTGAAGACATTAGGGAATTTAGCCAAATGTTTGATGATTTTAGTTCAGTTTCATGATAGTTAAGAATAAACAAAAGGAGAAAATAATATGGATGTCATACCAGCAATTGATTTATTAGAAGGTCGTTGTGTGCGGCTTTATCAGGGAGATTATGATAAATCTGAAGTTTTTAACGAAAACCCGGTAGAAGTGGCGAAATCCTGGGTAGAACAGGGTGCGACAAGATTACATTTGGTTGACTTGGATGGGGCAAAAGTTGGTAAAATAGTCAATCTAGAGGCAATTGAAGCTATAGTTAACGCGGTATCAGTGCCGGTGGAAGTTGGTGGGGGTTTGCGCGATCGCTCTAGTGTTGTACAATTATTTAATCTGGGTGTACAATGGTCTATACTGGGAACTGTGGCTGTTGAACAACCCCAATTAGTTCAAGAACTGTGTGCAGAATTTCCTGAACAGATTATCATTGGTATTGATGCCCGTAACGGCTTGGTCGCTACCCGTGGCTGGTTAGAAACTTCTCAGGTTTTGGCTACCCAATTGGCTGTACAAATGCAAGAAATGGGGGCAGCCGCTATCATCTACACTGATATTAACCGTGATGGTACTTTGACTGGACCCAACTTAGAAGCCTTACGAGAACTGTGTGCAGCAATTTCTATCCCGGTTATCGCTTCTGGTGGTGTGAGTTCTGTCACCGATTTGTTAAGTTTGTTAGCTTTAGAACCCCAAGGTGTAACAGGTGTGATAGTGGGTAAGGCATTGTACACTGGGGATATTACCATGAAAGATGCTTTGAGAGCGATCGCTCCTGGTCGTATTCAAGATATTCCCCCAAATTTAGATTTTTCCGCTTTTGCTTAATTTGAGCTATCTGTGGGCATCTAGCCCGCAGTTAACTTCTAAATAACCTTGTGTATTGGGTTTCGTGCTGCATACTAGCTAGAGATAAACCCCAACTACAACAAGCAAGTTGATCATCTTCTAAGTTGAGAATTTCTACTGTAGTTTTACTTAATAGAGTTTGGGAATTGAGTAGTAATTTTTGCCCGTCTGTTTGTCCGAGAGGAATAAGTTTCACCCCAGCAGTAATTAAATTTGTCAACCAACTGTGCAGATATGCTAATAAAGCCGCTTGGATGTTAATATTCCAGTGAGCGCAAGCCAGACCGAAAGCGATAGCGTAATTACAGGGAGAACCCACAGCTTCAGCCAAGGATAGCATTTCTGGTTCTAGTTTAACTAATAATTGCCATAGCGATCGCCCCATTTGCCAACTTGATAAACGTAACTCTTCGGTATCTCTAGCCGCAGATAACCACAGATTCCAACGGTGTAAAGCTTGCAAATCACCAACTTTCACACTTTGGAAAGCCCTCACCATCATTGCTCCGTCTAAGCGGATTGAACCATAAGTTAATTCTGCCTGTAGCCATTGTATCAGAGATTGAGAATTAGCGATCGTCCCATTTTCCACCAACATTTCCAACCCTTCAGAATAGCTATATGCACCCACAGGTAAACCGGGACTGGCTAATTGTAAAATAGATAAAAAATGACTGTCATTACTAAAAATAATCGGCTCTAAATCGTCAAATTGGCTCATAATAAATTTTAATTAGGGATTCATTAATAAAGCTAAAACTTAGATATGTCAAGAGTTTAAAGGTTAAAGAGGAGCAAGGAATAAGCGTCGAAACTACTAAAAACCTATCACTTTATCAGATTCAAGACTATTCTTCTAATTCTTCCTCCTGACTCCTGACTCCTGACTCCTAGCCCTAACGAAAAGACTTTTTCACCAAATCCTAATTAATGATGTCCATAAGCACCCAATTCTGGCTGAAAAGGGACAAGTTCCTCCTTCACTTCTAACCCCAACTGTTCCAACATTGTGCGTAAAACCGAATCTGGAGACAAACGTAAATAATTCGGTGTAACCTCCACAGGTACATGACGATTACCCAAATGATAAGCGGCTCGTAATAATAATAGCGTATTTGCCGCGATCGCAGTTAAAACTGGTTCAGGTTTAGCAATAATTCTGATCAAACTCGTTTGATTTTCATCTTCCAGAATATCCCCATCATATAACACCGTTCCTCTAGGTAAACGCAAAAACACCACATTACCGTCTTCCGTGGTGAAACGGTGACGGCTACGGGTGCGTTCTTCTGCTGTGAGTGAGAGAGTGAAAGTAACTACAATATTAGAATCAGGTAGTTTACGTTGTGTCAGCGTCAACATTATTCAGAAAATCATTAAAAGTATCTTGATGTATTTTAAGACTTTCCTGAACCAAAAAATATTTATTTTTTCCTACTCTTAATTTTCATCCCGCGCATGAATATGAGCCGGGGGACTAGTCGCTTCCACAGCCGTAAATGGTTCAAGGATTTTGTAAGAATGAGATGCACCTTTTGGTACTACCCACGAACTCCCCGGTTCTAGCAAAATCATTTGTCCCTCAAGATGTAATTCAGCCCGACCATTAATTACATAACCGACAGTTTCATATTCTCTTTGGGTTTGTTCTTTATCTGCTTCTGGTTGCTCATTTTCCCACAAACGCATAGAAACTGTTTTACCAGTAGCCAGATATTTTTGACCGAGTTGACCTTTAGGAGAATAGGTTGAATCTACTTTTTTTACACTTGTATCAGTCATAATTATCTATTGTTTCTAATTGGACTTTCTGGAATATTTTCTTGATAATATCCGTGACGAGTACCAGTAATTGGTTCTACAGTTTTTTCTACTTTAGTTTGTGTCGAATCTAGAAACTCTTTAGTAGATTCAGGAACTGGTTGATCAAGATTTAGTTTTTCTCGGATATTTTCAGTGGTTTCTTTAAATTTCTTTTGAGCATTTTCTCCTAACTGGTCTTTTTTAAGTTCTTTCTGATTAGGAGTACCTTTATAATAAATTCCTTCAGGCGTTTTCACCGTTTCCGCATCTGCTGTTAACAACGAATTTACTGGGATGAAACTCTGGATACCCAAAAAAGTAAATCCTACAACCAGAATTATTGTTAGCTGACGTAAAACCGTCTTTGTTAGCCAATTAAAAAAATGGGTCATAAATATCTTCCTTGAGATGATGATTTTAAAAACTGGTGAACTATAGCAATATGAGTTTTATGTTTTTGTACCTCCAAAATAAATGTCTTTCTACTTATTTTTTCTGGTAGCCTAATTCATCCTGTGAAAAGTTACGATTTCACATCGTTATAGCCGCACCAGAACTGGTTTTAGAAGGCTTAATTCCAGAAGCTATTCGCCCTCGATATAGTTCTATCAATCGCTGTTCATATTTACCTAAATCTAGATAAATTTCCTTGAAAATTGCCGTTGCCACAGGATCAGTAAACATGGCGCACAAATTACCAACATCACCCATTCCTGTTTGAATATCACCTAAAGCGCAACGTAATTGATATATATCATCACTTCCGGTTAAAGCCGTTTTTACCTTAGCGTATTGATTAGCAATATTAGCCGCTAAAGATGGTTTTTCGTGCAGCCTTTGTAGATAAGTTTCCAGCTTATTAATGTGGCGTTGCTTATTATTTATCATCTCCTCAAATAGCAACTTTATTTCTGAATCAGATTCCTTATCCCTATACTTTTCTAATGCTTCTAAAGAATAACGTTCACCACCTAAAGCAGTATTTAAACCTCTGACAATTTCACTCTTAGTTGAGCCACCCCAAGCATCAGCTAATTTCCACCATTCGGCACTTGTATCTTTTTCATCTGGCAATCCAGCATCTTTACCACCATAACCTAAACGATTTAAAATCGCTGTTGTGAAAATTGGTAAATCTCCAGGTTCACGAGATGTAATTAAATTATTATCTATAACTAGCGGTTCATCTAAATAATTTGCTCCCGCATTAATTATATCTTGACGAATAGCAATAAATCCTGTGGCTTGTTTACCTGTGAGTAAATCACCTTCAATTAAAACTTGTGTTCCGTGACATATTGCTCCTACTAATTTACCTTTTTTCATCATCTCCTGTACGAAGCAAACAGTATTACAATTACGTCGCATTTTATCAGGAGCAAACCCCCCAGGAATTATTACCGCAGCAAATTCATCAGCTATGGCTTCACTTGTCGTTCCATCAGCTTGAATACTCAATTTACCCCGTTTACCTTTATATTTTTCATTCATCCGAGAACCAAGAACTACTACCTCCATTCCCGCTTGTTTGAGTCCATTACAAGGAACTATAAACTCTGTATCTTCTACATCCTGTTCAATTAGAATAGCAACTTTGTTTTTGCCACTAAAATGATTATGATTAGTCATATTCTTTTCCTAACTATTTTTGAAGTGTGAGTTGTAATAAAAATCGGTTTTTTGGGTTTTTATGGTGATGTAAAAAATAACTCCTCATAGTCATGAGAAAAGTATTTATGGAATTTGGTAAAAACATCAGGTGTAATAGAACTTTGTAATACAGAAAATACTGCTCTTGCGTGAATTGCAGTTGTAGTGGGTTTTATATTTTCTTTTTGACTAGCACGTTCGATAAATTCTTGTAAATTGAAAGATTGATTAGATTTAGTTTCTTTTTCTCGTAAAATTTCTCCCAATTTTTGTGGAAGTTGTACAGCTATTTCTTGCATTTCTTCATCAGGAACAAGTTCATTAATAGTTTTCAAAATCGCAAGAGTAGCACGTTCTGCTTCCTCACGGGAATCGGATTGGGTGAGAGTTTGTACATGAGTAATAAATTCGTTATATTCCACCTTTTACCTCCAGAGATAAAAAATTTAGATTTGGGAAATAAATTAATAGAAAACCTGTGAAATATTAGGACTTACGCACTGTACAAAATGCAGATGATATGTATGAAAGAAATTGCCTAGTTTCACGCTTTTGTTATCCCATATTAGTGCGGTGCGTCAGATAAAGGAAGTCTGTTAGATGCTTAATTATCGGGTCTGACGCACCCTACAAGAGATACAATTGATAATGCTTATTTAATAGATTATGTCAATGCGTAACTCCTAATTCCTATACAATATCGTAAATTTGAATAATTTTTTTAACGTCACTCTCAGGTGATAGATTTTATGTATCTAAAGTCATACAACCTATTATGTCGAAAAAGGTTATGGTTAAAATGTAGAAAGTGGTTAGGATCATGACTACCAAAAATCATAATCAAGACTTTAAATCTGATGATTTACCACAAGAAATTACTGAATCTTATGGTACAGGTGTAAAATATCTTCCTGGATATAATGTTGGGGAATCTTCATCTTCAGAAAATACAGAAAGTAGTCCCGAATTTCCTGCCGAGTTTACTATTGCTCGTGATGATATTGATACTTATTGGCAAGATACTGTAGGAGATGAAGCGGTTGGAGGTACTGTTTCTATTCCCGATCAAAATGTGACCGAAGATATAGAAGCAGCCGTAGGTTTAGAAATGAATGATTATGCCTTTCTTCGCACTAACGATATTTTGAAACATCGTGATGACGAGCGCTGGGAGTTAGATCCAAAGTCGTCTGAAGATTATCCAGAACGCAAGGAATAGTCAGAAATTTCCAGTAGGAATTTTCCCACAAATAGAGATAAGCACAGAGTAAAAGTTGGTTATCTACTCTGTGTTAATATGCTTGACCTTGTTATTTTGGGAAAATGCACCCTTTGTTTATTACGCCCTTTGCTTCTTAACTAATTATTTAAATTAATTTATATTAACTTCCATCTGTCTTTTGACTGGTTTAAATTGGTTGAGTTTGTCGTTATTGTCTGCCTTTTTATAGTGTTGTAAGTAAATTATTTTTTCGTAAACTTAGTGAAAGTTGTATAAGAATAGGTGATTATTGCTTTACAAACGTTTTATCATTAGTATTTCTACCTCCTTTAGCTGAAATATGGAGAGATTGATATGATTTCTACTAATATTAATCTTTTACAACAAAGTGTATCCGAGTTTATCAAATTGGATATAGATGATAAATTGGGGCTTTTATGGCTAATTTATCAACATTTTTCTAATTCAATTACTCTAGAAAAAATAGAAGCGATCGCTCAACTTTCAATCTAATCCATTATATCACAAATTCAACAATATTCCCTATTGAATATACTCCTGGGGATGAAGTCAAATAAATGTTTAATTATCTTAAACTACTTAATATAAATGAAATCGTCTTTTTTCTCGAACAAGTAACCTAAAATCGGAGGCTTTTATGACAGCTACAAACGTTGGTTCTATTACCCAAGCTTCAAGAACTTTCCAACAGTTAAACATAGATGACAAGCTGGCAATACTAGGATTAATTTACAAGGAAAAGTCTGATCAAATTCCCGCTAATATCATAGACTTATTACCCACAGATAGGTCTGTAGATTTAGTAGCACAAATTCAACAATTATCACCTCAAGAACAACTTTTTGCTTTGCGAGATTTACTACCTGCAACTCGTCATGATCAAGATGAAATAATGCTTGATCCTCATCCTAGCAAAGCAATGGTAGAACTTTCTCATGGTGGAACTACAATTCCTACTGGTGCCTATGGAGAAATGAATACTGAAGGTAAATTAGCTTTTTGGTATCTCCTAGCGGAAAGATTAGGTAGTACAATCATTGGTATACCCGATGATTATCATCCTTCTGAACCAGCAACAACACTATTAAATTCGCTCAAAGCATTACATACTAATGATTTGTTAGCATTTCTTAAACAGATACTTTAAAGCTTGTAAATCAACTGTTGTAGAGATGTTTGACCAAATGTCTCTACATTTTTGTATATTCAGATGTAACCTTTAGGAACTATAAATAGCCATATAAACGTCAAACCCAGTGCTAGGATTAATTGGTCAATCATTTTCATGTAGACGAAATGATGGTAGAGTTAGTCTTTGTGTAACCTAAACCAGTAACAAAAATTCAGGTTTTAAATGAAAGTTTTACTTGTATATCCTTTATTTCCCAAAAGTTTTTGGTCTTTTGAAAAAACACTAGCTTTATTAGATCGGAAGGCCATGCTTCCACCTTTAGGTTTGGTGACAGTAGCGGCAATTTTACCCCAAGAATGGGAATATAAGCTAGTAGATCGGAATATTCGCCAAATTACCCAAGCTGAGTGGGACTGGGCTGATTTGGTGATATTATCAGCTATGATTGTCCAAAAAGAAGATTTATTAGAGCAAATCCGTGAAGCCAAGAAGCGCGGTAAACTTGTCGCAGTTGGGGGACCCTATCCCACCGCATTACCCAACGAAGTCACAGACGTGGGAGCAGACTATTTAATTTTAGATGAAGGGGAAATTACGCTACCATTATTTGTGGAAGCGATCGCTCAAGGTAAAAAAACAGGAATGTTTCGCTCCGGTGGGGAAAAACCAGACGTTACAAATACCCCCATTCCCCGCTTTGACCTGCTAGAATTTGACGCTTATGCAGAAATGTCGGTGCAATTTTCCCGTGGTTGTCCCTTCCAATGCGAATTTTGTGATATCATTGTCCTCTATGGACGCAAACCCCGCACCAAAAAACCAGAACAACTCCTAGCAGAACTAGATCGCCTCTATGAATTAGGTTGGCGGCGTAGTATCTTTATGGTAGATGATAATTTCATCGGCAATAAGCGCAACGTGAAATTATTTTTGCAGGAACTCCAACCTTGGATGGTTGCACATCAATATCCTTTCTCTTTCGCAACAGAGGCTTCCGTTGATTTAGCCCAAGACCAAGCCCTGATGGATTTGATGGTAGTATGTAACTTTGGCGCTGTTTTTCTAGGAATTGAAACCCCAGACGAAGAAAGTCTCGCTGTAACTCAGAAATTCCAAAACACCAGAGATTCTCTCAGTGAAGCAGTAGAAAAGATTACTCGTTCAGGACTGCGGGTAATGGCTGGGTTTATTATTGGTTTTGACGGGGAAAAAACAGGAGCCGGTGGCAGAATTGTTAAGTTTGTTGAACAAACCTCCATTCCCACAGCTTTATTTAGTATGCTCCAAGCCCTTCCTGATACAGCTTTGTGGCATCGTTTAGAAAAAGAAGGCAGACTCCGCAGCAAATCTGCTAACATCAATCAAACCACGTTGATGAACTTTGTCCCTACTCGACCTTTAGCAGAAATCGCCAGTGAATATGTAGAGGCGTTTTGGGAATTATATGAGCCATCACGGTTTTTAGATCGTGCTTATCGTCACTACCGAATTTTAGGTGAAGCAACATATCCTAAAAAAGGTAAAGGTGGTAAAAAACCCTTAGATTTAAAGGTGCTGAAAGCATTGTTGACTATTTGTTGGCGGCAAGGTATGCTAAGAAATACACGCTGGCAATTTTGGCGCAATCTGTGGAGTATGTATCAACATAATCCCGGCGGTGTGAGCAGTTATTTAGCGGTTTGCGCTCAAATAGAGCATTTTTTAGAGTATCGTCAAATTGTGCGTGATCAAATTGAAGCTCAAGTTGCAGAGTTCCAAGCAGCAGAGGCTAAATTGAAGCGCGAAGAAGCAGCAATGCAAGTTGCAGCTTAGGAATATGAATTAAATAAAGTGCAAAAGTAGGGTGTGTAAAGCCCTTCGGGCATGGCTACGCTAAAGCGACAGCGTAACGCACCATTCCAGGTTATACTTGAGAAGTTCATAACTTGCGTTTTTACATCTCTATATAACCTTTAGGTAAAACCTCAAATTGTGACCTTGAGAAGTATAAATCAGAATTGCAGGTTATTAAATTTGCGTTCCTTAGAAACTTCTAAAAGTTATCTAACGTAGGTTGCTAGTTAGATTAAGTAAGGTGCGTCAGAATTTTAAAATTAGTGATTTTAGTCTAAATTATTCTATCTGACGCACCCTACAAACTACTTTTACCATTAACTGGTTTAGCTACAGGTGCTATTATTTGGTGGAAAAAACGTTAAAATCGCTAAATCATGTAAAATATGAGGCATATATCTATAAAAAATTATTGAATATGCAATCTACCATTAAACTCAGCATTATCACAGGTAAACTCTCAGGCAAACAATATTTATTCGACAGTCGCGCTACCTGTATTATCGGTAGAAACGATGATTGTAACCTGCAAATAGCTGATAATGTTGACATGACAATCTCTCGCTATCACTGATTACTTGATATCAATCCTCCTAATATTCGTATTCGAGATTTAGGCAGTTTAAATGGTACTTATGTCAACGGTCAAAAAATCGGACAAAGACAACGTGATCAAACTCCCGAAGAAGCAGCAAAGTTAAATTTTCCCGAATACGATTTAGAAAATCATCATCAAGTCCAAGCAGGG